>NZ_JBVHEP010000013.1:0-230366 GCF_055562795.1 Streptomyces sp. NPDC016851 | reverse complement strand
CGGACCCCGGGGGGGGGTAGCCCCAGCACCCCCGTGTTGGCCCACCCCCCCGCCCGCACCGGTTGGGGAAGAGGTGGCCACGCCACCGGGGGCCCCCCCCCCCCCCCGGGCGGGGCGGGGTGTGGGGGGGCGGCCCCGCGCGGCGGACGGTCCCTGACCGTCCGGTCGGTCCGGCTCAGCTCTCCGATCCGCTGATGTTGACCATCCACGGGACGCCGAAGCGGTCCGTGCACATGCCGAACACGTCGCCCCACATCTGCGTCTCCAGCGGCACCGACACCGAGCCGCCCTCGGAGAGCTTCTCCCAGTAGCCGCGCAGCTCGGCGTCGTCGTCGCCGCTCAGGCTCACCGAGAAGGGCTGGCCCGGCGCGGACTCCATGCCCGGCGGGTTGTCGGCCCCCATCAGGGTGAAGCCGCCGGGGGTCTCCAGCATGCCGTGCATGATCTTGTCGGCGTTCGGGGCCTCCGCCTGGCCGAAGTCGCCGTAGGTGTTGAGGGACAGGGTGCCGCCGAAGACGTCCTTGTAGAACTCCAACGCCTGCCGGGCGTCGCCGTTGAAGGACAGGTACGGATTGAGGCGCGAGACCATGAGAACCTCCGTGACGGGGCCGTTGTCATGTGGACGGCGCTGAAGGCTCACCCTCGTCGGACGACCCGTTGTTCCAGTCGTACGGGCCGCCGCCGCGCCACTCGATCAGCTCGGTGTCGTCGACGGCCGTGTCCGTGGTGGGCAGGCCCTCGCGGTGCAGCAGGTCCAGCACGTCGAAGAGGCTGTAGGCGACGCCCATGCGCTCGCCGTGGATGGTCACCAGCCGTCCGCCGTCCGGCGCGGGCGGCTGCACGACCACAGGGGGTTGACCGTCCATAGCCCCACCATGCTCCCGAAACCGCCGGTTCGCAGCTCGACTGGCCCATAAGGGGTCCTGGTGCGGCGCCGGGTCCCTGTGCGCCGGTGACAAGGCACGATCCGGAAACTGAGTTCTCATCAGCACCCCCTGAGGGACCTCGCGCCGCGGCCCTAGCGTCCGTGGCATGGACATGAACCTTTCGAGAAGAGGGAAGTGGCGCGGCGCCGCACTGGCGGTGCTGCTCACCGCAGGGACGATCACGGCCGCCGCTCCGGGCGCCCGGGCCGACGGCGCGCGGACGGAGACGCCGGTCGCGTCGACGTCACCGGTGACCGGGGTGACGGAGTCGGTGGTGCGGGTGAAGGTGCCGCTGCCGGAGTCGGCGGGGCCGCGTCCGGCCGCCTGCGACTGGCTGTCGTACCTGCGCTACCGCTCCGCCGACGGTCCGGCCGCCTCGGCCGACGCGGACCGGATCCTCGTCGCCCAGCCCGGCATCCTGGAAGGAGCCGGGGCATTCGACAGCGTGGCCCGCAACACCGTGGCGCGAGCCGCCGAGCAGGGCCTGCGCATCGAGTTCTGGGCGCTGGACCGGCGCTCCAACTGTCTGGAGGACCGCACCGGCATCGCCTCCGGCGACCAGCACACCGCCGTCGACTACTACTACCGCGGCAAGCAGGTCGACGGCCGGACCTTCGGCGGCTGGGCCCGCAACGCGGAACTGGGATGGATGGCGAAGCTGGGGATCGAGCAGACCGTACGCGACCAGTACGACCTGCTCACCGCCGAGTTGCCCGACCCGGCGCAGCGCAAGCGCAAGGTGCTGTGCGGCGGGCACTCCCTGGGCGGCGTGATCACCGGGTACTTCGCCGCCGCCGACTTCGACGGCGACCGGGCCACCACGGCGGACGCCGGCCACAACCAGTGCGCCGGCTACTTCGCCCTCGACACGACCGTCTCCACCTCGCTCGCCGACCTCAGCGGCAGCCTGCCGGACGACACCAACCTGCCCGACATCGGCCTCGGTTACGGCGTGGTGCAGGCCGGGCTCGACACCGGGGTGCTGCCCCGCACCCTGTCCGCGCCGGTGCTGCTCAACCCCGAGACCATGACCCTGCTCGGTATCGCCGGGATGGGCGCCCTGAAGGACCCGGACGCCGAGGCCGACCTGCCCCGCTACCTGCCCTCCAACCTCAACATCGAGGCCACCCACCGCGTCCTGTTCTCCAAGGACACCGCGGCCTTCCTCACCGGCAGGCCCGCGGTGAAGGACTTCCGCCTCACCAACGGGGCGGTGCTCGGGGCGCTGCTGGACGACAACTCCGTACCGCTGGCGTTCCTCCAGACCAGCCTCGGGTTCTTCGACGGCGGGCCGATCGCCGACAAGAGCTTCCCCGTGGCCAACGGTGGTACACAGCAGCCCGGGCTGTACGGCACCGCGTACAAGGCCATCCCGGACCGGCCGCGGGGACCGCTCTACACGTGGCGCAACTACGACCGCGTCGGCGACCCCGACGACCCCGGCCACAAGTCGGCCGACGGCACCCCCTTCACCGGCCCCGGCGAGGAGGTCACCGACGTGCGGCAACTGGCCCGCAGCCTGGCCGAGCAGCCGCTGGACTTCACCGAGCAGTACTTTCCGACCAAGCTGGTCACCGATATCCAGATGGCCGGCTCGCCCCAGGTCAAGAAGCTCGTCGTCCACCCCGGCGGGCTCACCGCCAACCCGGTGCTCACCGTCCTCGCCGGTGAGGGACTCCTGGCCGGCCGGGCCCCGGCCGAGCTCCACCCCGTGATCGCCGACGGCTACCAGCACCTCGACGTCCTGACCGCCGCGCCCACCCAGAACAACGGCCGGCCCGAGATCGTCTCCACCAGTCTCGCCGGGTTCGCGCGGTCGCCGCGCTGACCCTGCGCGTACGCACACAAGGGGCCCGGGAGGAGATCCTCCCGGGCCCTTCACTGTGCTGCCGGGGTCAGAGCCTGCCCGCGGCGAACGTCGCCGCTTCGTCCGCGTTGTCGCGGTAGCTCAGGTGTGCCCCGGTGTTGCCGCCGCCGCTCTCGCAGACCGGGTCGCCCTTGGCGCAGATGTCCAGGGTGCGGCTCTGGTACGTGCCGGTGACGCTCTTGCCGATGGCGCGGATCGGGTTGCCGAACAGCAGCACCGCGGCGACCTTCGGTTCGACCGCGGCGGGCAGCGTGGCCACGATCGGGCTGCCGACCACCGCGCCCGCGCTGCTGATGCCGATCGAGTTGTCGACGACGTTCGCGCCCTGCGAATAGCCGACGAGAACGAACCGCTGATTCGGGCAGGCGGCGGCCTGGCTCTGCACGTGGTTCACCAGGTCCCTGTTGCCCTGCGCGGCAGACGTCAGGGAAAGGTTGGCGGGGTAGTCCACGGCGTAGCTGGAAAGGCTTTTGCCCGTCACCTTCTTCTTCAGTTCGGAAAACACCGGGTCGCCGACGATGAAGCCGAGCGTGCCCGGCTCGAAGGTGCCGCGCGCCGAGACGACCTCGACGTCCGAGCAGGCCGCGGCCGCTGCCGGGGCCGCGGTCGTGGCCGGGGGCGTGGCTGTGGCCGAGGGAGCCGAGAGGGTGGCCAGACCGGCCCCGCCGGCCAGCGAGAGCGCGGCGAGACACAAACGGATACGCATGGGGAATCCTCCGCGGGTGAGGCGCATAGAGCGCCTGCGAAAAAGGACGGCCCGAACGTATTCGCTGTGTCTCCCGGAGTGTTATGGACGGGATTATGGAATCGCCGCGGTTTTTTATCACCGATTGAGTACGTCGCCGATTGAGTACCGGAATTCAGTCCTGTGGTGTACGCAATGACTCCGCGCGCAACGCGAGAATCAGGTCGAGGCGGGTCTCCGGCTCGTGCAGGGCGTCGCCGAACAGCTTCTCCAGCTGGCGCAGGCGGTAGCGGACCGTCTGCGGATGGATGTGCAGCCGCGTGGCGACGTCCGGCACGTTGCTGCCGCTGAGCAGCCACGCCAGCAGCGTCTCGGCGAGCCGGTCGCGCTGCCCGGCCGAGACGGTGTCGAGCGGCGCGAGAACCCGCGCCCGGAGCCGATCCAGCAGCGGCTCGTCGCCGTACAGCAGCAGCGTCGACAGATGGTCGGCGCAGCGCACCACGCCCTGGCGGGGCAGGACCCCGCGTCCCATCAGCCCGAGCGCCCGGGTGGCGAGGTGCAGCGACTGCGCGGCCTCGGTGACCGCGACCGTCGGGCCGATCGCGGCGGGCCGGCCGCGCAGCGCGAGCGTGAACGCCCGGCCGAAGCGGCCGGAGCCGTCCGGGTCGGGCACCAGCATGCGCGGCGGCCGGGACTCCATGTCCACCAGCGCGCCCGCCGCGGCCAGCGGCCGGTCCTCCTCCCGCCGGTCCGGCGCCGCCGCGAGCGCCACGACCGCGACCGTCCGGGGCACCGGCCAGCGCGCGCCGTGCGCCAGGTCCTGCACGGCTTCCAGAGCCACCGGCCCGTCCTCCAGGAGCAGGTCGAGCAGCCGCCTGCGGCGCCGCTCCAGCTCGTCGGAGCTGCGCAGCTGCGCCTCCGCGTAACCGGCCGCTGCCGCCTGGGCGACCTCGTGGACGGTCCGGAACGCCAGCTCGCCGAGCGCCGCGACGACCGTGGAGTCCAGGCCGAGTTCCTCCGCCGTCCTGCCCATCAGCCGCCAGGCGTGCAGCCCCCCGACCCGCAGCGCGGACTGCAACGCGTCCAGGCTGCGGCCCTCCAGGGCCTCGCCGCGACCCAGTTCGTAGTACGTCGCCGCGATCGCGCCCCCGTCGTCGCGCGGGTCGGCGATGTGGTCGACGAACAGGGTCAGCGCCTGCACCACCCCGGCCCGCAGGTTCCTGCCGTACGCCCCGTCGGCGGGCCGCGCGTACTCGGGAACCTGACGGCGGACCTCGTCCTCCACCTGGTCGGCGACGGCCGCCAGCTGGGCGCGCAGCAGCTCCGCCAGCTCGGGCGGCATCGGGGGCATACCGGGGCGGTCCGGCACGCCGTGCTGGGCAGGCACAGCCATCACGGACACTCCTTTCGACCGGAAGCGGCTCGCCCGCGGACTGTAACCGCTGGGACGAGAGGGAAGTCCTGTGTTGGACGGACGACCCCTGCGCTCCGTTCCGTGCCCCGACGGCACCCCCGTCACTCCGGCACGCCCAGCGCCTGGGCGAGCATCGGCCACGAGGCGGTGAACTCCCGTTTCCAGTAGGGCCAGTCGTGTCCTCCTCCCGAGTACAGGTGCGTGGTGGCCCGGATGCCGAGGCGGGCGAGCGTGCCGGCGAAGCCTTGCGCGGAGGGCCACAGGGCGCTCTCCAGCAGCCCGGGTAGCGGATCGCCGCCGCTGCCGCCGCCCACTCCGCTGCCCTGCGAGAGGTACAGGGCGGTGCCGCGCAGCCCTGTGGCGCGGGCCCGTGGGTTGAAGTCCCGCCAGGTCAGCAGGTTCAGCAGCGGATGGCCCCACAGGGACGCGGCCGGCAGGTTCTCGCGGGCCACGATGGCGTCCACGATGGGGGGCACGCCGGGCGCGGTGGTGTCGAGGATGCCGCTGAACGAGGCCGCGGCCTTGAACGCCCCGGGGTGGCGGGCCGCGTGCGCCATCGCGCCGTAGCCACCCGTGGAGACCCCGGCGACCGCCCGTACGCCGGAGGCCCGGTAGTCCCGGGCGAGCAGCGCCGGCACCTCCTTCACCTGGAACGTCTCGTAGTCGGGGCCGCCGCGCCAGACGCTGGGGATGCCGGTGGGGCCCGCGTCCGGCATCGCCACGATCAGGTCGCGGCCCTCGGTGAAGGCCTCGATGTCGGTCTCCCGGGTCCAGGACGTGTAGTCGTCATGGGCGCCGTGGAGCAGGTAGAGCACGGGATACGTCCGCTCCGGCCGCGCACCGAAGTCCGACGGCAGGATCAGCCGGACCGGCGCGCTGCGGCCGAGCGCGGCGGAGGGCACAGACACGTCCAGCGTGCGCGGCCCGAGCCGGGTGGCGGCCGCGGCACGGGCCGTGCCACCCGCGGCCCCGAACAAGGCGGCGAGGCTGGCGGCGGCCGTCGCTCTGGCGACAGTGCGCCGGGACACTCCGGCAGCGGGCTTCGGTGGCAGATCGGGCATGGCGGCTCCTCGGTCGGCGGTTCAGGGGGCCCGTTCGGCGAGCACCCGGCTCAGGTGGGCGGCGATCTCGTCGACGTGCGGCGGATCGAGCAGCGACAGATGGTGACCGGGCACCGGCACGACCTCCAGGCGCGGGCACACCTCGTCCCAGCCCAGCGCCTCGTCGTCCCGCTCGTACGCCGGGTCGCGCACGGTGTGGGGCGCGGGCTCGGTGGCGCGGTAGAGCACGACCGGCCCGTCGTACCCGCCGGGCCGGTGCGACTCCCCGATGCCCATGTCCAGGTAGGAGGCGCGCTGGTGCTCCAGCGCCGCGGGCGGCACGTCGGCGGCCTCGCGCAGCGCCCGCAGCACGGTGTCGATGCGCTCCCGGTCGTCGTCCATGGCCACGAGCTCGTCGTACGGCAGTTCCAGGCGCACCCCGTAGGCGTCGGCGACGTGGCCGGCGAAGCCCTCGAAATGCGCCCGGATCCGGTCGGTGCGCGTCAGACCGGGCCGGGGGAGGGGGCGTACGGAATCGAGGAGCACGACCAGCGGCACGTCCCGCCCGGCGGCGGTCAGCTGCCGCGCGGTCTCCTGGGCGACGAAACCGCCGAAGGACCAACCGCCCAGCAGGCAGGGCCCGTCGGGGTGGGCGGCGGCGATCGCCTCGGCGTAGCGCCGCGCCTTCTCCGGCACGGTCCGGGCCTCCTCGATCCGCTCCAGCCCGTACACCGGCCGGTCCTGGCCGAGCCGTTCGGCGAGCGTCCGGTAGACGGTGACCGGGCCGCCGGCCGCGTGGACGAGGAACAGCGGGGGCCGGGAACCCGTGGCGCTCAGCGGGCGCAGCGGGGTGTCCTCGCGGGGGAGGGACTGCCGGATCCGGGCGGCCGCGTCCTCGACCGTGGCGGCGGAGAACAGGTCGCGCAGGGGCAGTTCGACGCCGAACTCGCGCTCCACGGCCGTGCGGACCCGGACGGCCATCAGCGAGTCCAGGCCCAGATCGGCCAGGGCGGTGCCCGGAGTGACACGGGTGGGCGGGTGGCCGGTGACGGCGGCGATGTGGTGGGTCAGCCGGGCCAGGACCGACGAGGGCTCCGCCCCCTCGGCGTCAGGCTCCGCCGGCTCCGGTGAAACCGGCTCGGTGCGGGCCCGGCCGTCCGTCCACCAGTGCCGTACGTGCCGCCACCGGGGCACCGGCAGGTCGACGACCCGGCCCGGCGGCACAGCCAGCCGCTGGCCCCCCACGTACAGGGCGCCCATCTGCCCGGCGAACGCCTCCGCCCCGTCGGCGTCCCGGCGCAGGGTGGCCAGGGCGAGGGCATCGGGCACGGTGTCGGCGACGGCCCCGGTCAGCACCGGGTGGGGCGAGACCTCGACGAACGCCGTGTGGCCGTCGGCCGCGGCCGCTGCGAGCGCCCGGTCCAGGCGGACGGGCCGTCTGAGGTTCGCCACCCAGTGAGCTGAGTCGAACACGCAGTCGCCGCGCGGATCGTCGAGGACGGTGGAGTACACCGGGACACGCGGCCGCCGGCCCCGGATGCCGGACAGCGCCTCGGCGAGTTCCGGCAGCAGCGGGTCCACCTGGGGCGAGTGCCCGGCGCCCACGACCCGCATGGCGCGGGCCGCCCGCCCCTGCCCCTCCAGCCGGCGCACGAGCCCTGCCACCGCGGCCTCCTCACCCGTGACGACCTTCTGCCGGGGAGAGGAGTGCACGGCGACGTGCACACCCGGGAAGTCCCGCTCCAGGGACTCCAGTTCGGTGTCGTCCAGGTCCACCACGGCCATCGCGCCGCCGCTCAGCCCGCTCAGCAGCCGGGCCCGTACGGCGATGACACGCGCGCCGTCCGCCACGTCCAGCGCGCCGGCGCACACCGCCGCCGCGACCTCGCCCATGGAATGGCCGATCACGGCGGTGGGCTCGACCCCGTACGCACGCCACAGCTCGGCCAGGGCCAGCTGAAGGCCGAACAGCACGGGCTGGGCGACGTCCAGGCGGTCGAGACCGTCCCCGGAGGACAGGTGGTCGTACAGGGACAGGCCGCACTCCGGGGCGAGTTGCGGGTCGAGTTTCTCCACGGCGGCGGCGAAGGCGGGTTCCTCGGCCAGCAGCCTGCGACCCATGCCCGGCCACTGGCTGCCGTAGCCGGAGAAGACCCACACCGGGCCGCGCCCCACCCGGTCGCGCTCCCCGGTCACCACCCGTGCGTCCGGACGCTCCGCCGCCAACGCGCCCAGCGCATCGGCGAGTTCGGCGCGATCCCGGGCGACCACGGCGGCACGTACGGGGCCGCGGCCGGTGCGCCCGGCCAGGGTCCGGGCCACGTCCGCGGGGTGCGCGGTGCTCTCGCGCAGCCAGCCGGCGAGCCTGCCCGCCGTGTCGCGGACGCGCCCGGCGTCGAGGTCGGACAGCACATGCAGGCGGGCGGCGGGCTCCTCGGCCGGCCGTACGGGGACCAGGCCGGGAGGTCCCTCCTCCAGCACCACGTGCGCGTTGGTGCCGCCGAACCCGAACCCGGAGACGCCCGCGAGGGCGGTGCCGCCGTAGCGGGGCCAGGGCTCCGGCTCGGTCACCACCCTCAGCCGCTCGTCGGCGAGGGACGTGCCCTGCGCGCAGTGCAGGGACGGCGGGATGCTGTCGTGGTGCAGGGCCAGGACGGTCTTCACCAGGCCCGCGACGCCCGCGGCGGACTCCAGATGCCCCAGGTTGCCCTTGACGGAACCCACCAGCAGCGGCTGGTCCGGGTCGCGGCCCGCGCCGAGCACCGTGCCCAGCGCGCCCGCCTCGATCGGGTCGCCCAGCGGGGTGCCGGTGCCGTGCGCCTCCACGTAGTCGACCTGCGCCGCGGCGAGCCCCGCCCGCGCGTACGCGCTCTCCAGCAGCGCCTGCTGGGCGGCCGGGTTGGGCGCCATCAGGCCGTTCGAGCGGCCGTCGGAGTTGACGGCGGTGGCCCGGACGACGGCCAGCACGCGGTCGCCGTCCCGCTCGGCGTCGGAGAGCCGCTTCAGGATCACGGCCGCGCACCCCTCGCCGCGCCCGATGCCGTCGGCCGCCGCCGAGAAGGGTTTGCACCGCCCGTCCGGTGCGAGCGCGCCCGCTCTGCGGAAGGCGACGGTGACGGCAGGCGACAGCAGCACGTTGACCCCGGCGGCGATCGCGAGGTCACTCTCGCCCGTGCGCAGGCTGACGCAGGCGTGGTGCACGGCGACCAGCGAGGACGAGCAGGCCGTGTCGACGGCCAGGCTCGGCCCCCGCGTGTCCAGGACGTAGGCGAGCCGCCCGGCGGTGACGCTCAGGGCGCCCCCGGCCGGCGCCCAGGGATCGACGGCGTCCGGGTCAGCCCCCGTGAGCTGCCCGTACTCGGGGGCCGACACCCCGACGAACACCCCGGTGGCGGTGCCCGCCAGGGACCCGGCCGGCACGGCGGCGTGGTCGAGCGCCTCGTGGACGACCTCCAGCAGGATCCGCTGCTGAGGGTCCATCACCGCCGCCTCGCGCGGCGTGATGCGGAAGAAGTCCGCGTCGAACCCGGCGATGTCGTCGAGATAGCCGCCGTACGGATGCGCGTCGGCGGGCGGGAAGGCGGTGAAGTCGCGCCAGCGGTCCTCCGGGACGCGCCGGATCGCGTCGACGCCCTCGCTCAGCAGCCGCCAGTAGCCGTCCGGGCCGTGCACCCCGCCCGGCAGCCGGCAGCCGACCCCGACGACGGCGACCGGCTCGGCCGTCACACCCGGCAGTCCGGTGCGCGGGGCCGGTACCGCCTCGAGCGCCCCCGGGCTTCCCGAGGCCTCCGTGCCGCACAACCGCGCCACCAGCGCCTGACCGGTGGGCGTCTCCCACAGCAGCGTCGTCGGCAGCTCCCGGCCCGTCGCCCGGGACAGTTCGCCGGCCAGGGCGACGGCGTCCCGCGAGGACATGCCGAGGTCGGCGAGCGGCCGGTCCATCGGAACGTTCTCGGGTGAAGCGCCGTACCAGACGGCAACGCGTTCGGCGATCAACCGGCGCAGCGCGCCCTCGTCGACAGGGCTCATCCCGCGGCACCCGCCGTCGTCACACCGGCCTGCCCGCCGTACGCGCCCTCCAGGTACCGGGCCCGGGTCAGGGCCCGAGACACCTTCCCGCTGGAGGTACGCGGCACCGTGCCCGGCGGCACCAGGACAACGTCGGCGAGCCGCAGCCCGTGCCGGGCGGAGACGGCACCCCGCACGGCCCGCGCCACGGCCGGCACGTCGAGCTCGGCGAGCCGCACGGTCCGCGCGTGCTCCGCCACGATCACCACCCGCTCACCGGCGCCGCCCGGCACGGCGAACGCCGCGAGCCGGTCCCGGCGCACCGCCGGATCCGCGTCCTGGGCCGTCGCCTCGACGTCCTGCGGATAGTGGTTGCGGCCGTCGACGATGATCAGGTCCTTCAACCGCCCCGTGACGACCAGCTGTCCCTCCAGCACCGTCCCCAGATCGCCCGTCCGCAGCCAGCCGCCCGGAGCGGCTTCGGCGTCCGCGAACTCGGCGCCGAAGACGTCCGCCGCACCCCGGTTCCAGTAGCCCCGGCCGACGTTCGGCCCCTGCACCCAGATCTCGCCGACCTCGCCCTCCGACAGCAGGGCCCGCGTCACCGGGTCGGCGATACGGACCCGCTGGCCCGCCGGGGTGCCACACCCCGCCAGCAGCACCGCCCGGGGATCGTCCGCCCGGGCCGGCAGGGCCTTCCCGGCGGCCAGGGCGTCACGGTCGAGCGCGAACCGGCCGATCGGCTCACCCGGCCGGGCCGCGCAGACGAACACGGTGGCCTCGGCCAGGCCGTACGACGGGCAGTGGGTCTCCGGTGCCAGGCCCTGACCGGCGAACGCCGCGTGGAAACGGTCGGCCGTGCCCGGGCGGACCGGCTCGCTGCCGTTGATCAGCGCCGTCACCCGGTCCAGCCGCAGCCCCTCCTTCTGGTCGTCGGAGACGCTCGCGGCGCAGTAGTCGTAGGCGAAGTTGGGCGCGGCGCTCACCGCGTCCGGGTGCGCGGTGAGCAGCCGCAGCCAGCGCACCGGCTCGTGCAGGAAGGCGGCCGGGTCCATCAGCACCGACAGCGCCCCTCGTGCCACCGGGGCCGCGACGCTGAGCACCAGCCCCATGTCGTGGTAGAGCGGCAGCCAGCCCACGCACGTCACCGGGCGGGTGTCGGCACCGTAGGCGGCGAGTGCCTGGCGGGCGTTGGCGACGACGTTGCCGTGGCTGATCTCCACACCGGCCGGGGCCCGGGTCGAACCGGAGGTGTACTGGAGGTAGGCGATCGCCCCGGCGTCCGGCGGGACGGGCCGCCAGTCCCCGGCGGCGTCGTCGGACACCTGGTCCGCCACCACGATCCGCGGACCGTCGGGGCCGAGGAAGTCACGCACCTCGTCCCGGTGGGGGCTCGTGGTCACGACGACCGAGGGAAGCGCGTCGGCCAGGACACCCGCGAGCCGGTCCGCGTGCCCGGGCAGACCCGGCGGATACAGCGGCACGGCGACCAGTCCGGCGGCCAGGGCCGCGAGGAAGGCGGTCACGTACTCCGTGCCCTGCGGGCACAGCAGCGCGACCCGGTCTCCCGGACCGGCCTGGCCGGCGAGCCGCGCGGCCAGCGCCCGCACCCGTACGTCCAGACGGCGCCAGGTCAGGGTGCGGTGGACGCCGCGCGAGTGCGGTGCCGGGTGCTCGACGAAGGTGAACGCCCTGCGGTCCGGGGTGTCTTCGGCCCAGTGCCGGACGTACTCCGGCAGCGTCGGGCACACGGGCGCGAGCGGGGGGCGGCGGCTGTCCATCAGGCGGGGCTCCTCACGGCGCGGATCGGCCTAGGGGTCGCAAAGGGAGAGAGGGGGCGGCTAGAGGGGGAGAGGGAAGCGGCTAGAGGGGGATGTTGCCGTGCCGGCGTTCCGGCATCGGCGCGCGTTTGCCGCGCAGGGCGCGCAGCGCGCGGCAGACCTGCTCCCGGGTCTCGCGCGGCGCGATGACGGCGTCGACATAGCCGCGCTCGGCGGCGAGGTAGGGCGTGCCGTGGGTGCGCTCGTACGCGGTGAGCAGGCGGGCGCGCAGCGCCTCGGGGTCGTCGGCCGCGGCGAGCTCCCGCCGGTGCAGGACGCCCACGGCCCCCTCGGCGCCCATGACGGCGATGCGGGCGGTGGGCCAGGCGAGGTTCACGTCGGCGCCCAGGTGCTTGGAGCCCATCACCGCGTATCCGCCGCCGTACGCCTTGCGCACGACGACCGTGACCTTGGGGACGGTGGCCTCGGCATAGGCGTACAGCAGTTTCGCTCCGCGCCGGATGATGCCGGCCTGCTCCTGCCGTACCCCGGACAGATACCCGGGCACGTCGGCGAAGGTCAGCAGCGGGATGCCGAACGCGTCGCAGAACCGCACGAACCGCGCCGCCTTCTCCGAGGCGTCGATGTCCAGCACCCCGGCGGCGTGCAGCGGCTGGTTGGCGACGACGCCCACCGAGCGGCCCTCGATCCGGGCCAGGGCGCAGATGATGTTCGGCGCGAACAGCTCCTGCACCTGGAGGAGTTCGCCGTCGTCGACGACCGCGTGCAGGATCGCCCGCATGTCGTACGCCTCGCCCAGCCGGTCCGGGACGACCTCGTCGAGGCCGGCGCCGGGCGGCGCATGCCCGGGGGCGTACTCCGGGGGCCGTTCCAGATTGTTGGCCGGGAGGTACGACAGCAGGTCGCGCACGGTGTCGAGGGCGTCCTCCTCGTCGGCGGCCAGGAAGTGGGCGTTGCCGTTGACGGTGTTGCTGGTGCGGGCGCCGCCCAGTTCCTCGGCCGTGGTGCGCTCGCCGGTGACCGTCTCGATGACGTCCGGGCCGGTGACGAACATGTGCGAGGCGCCGTCCACCATCACCGTGAAGTCGGTGATCGCCGGCGAGTAGGCGGCGCCTCCCGCGCACGGCCCCAGGACGACCGAGATCTGCGGGATCACCCCCGACGCCTTGACGTTGCGGCGCACCAGCTCGGCGTAGAGGGCGAGCGAGGCGACGCCCTCCTGGATACGGGCCCCGCCGGAGTCGTTGAGCCCGATCACCGGGCAGCCGGTCTTCAGGGCCAGCTCCATCAGCGCGACGGTCTTCTCGCCGAAGGCCTCGCCCATGCTGCCGCCGAACACCGTGGAGTCCTGGGCGAACACACACACCGGGCGGCCGTCGACCGTGCCGTACCCGGTGACCACCCCGTCGCCGTAGGGACGGCGGCCGCCGCCCTCCGCTGCGGGCCGGGCCCGGACGAATAGGCCGGTCTCCGTGAAGGAGTCCTTGTCCACGAGCCGATCGATGCGCTCCCGGGCCGAGAACTCCCCGCGTCTGCGCGGTCCGCCCGGGGCCACCGCCTGCTCCCGGCGGCGTTCCAGGCCTGCGACGCGCTCCGCGGTGCTCCCGGGCACGTGCGCCGCCGTTTCCCCCGGACCGGATGCTGTCACCTCTGTGCTCACAACCACCTCCGAAGCGGTTCTCGAATATGGCAGCGGGACGGGGGAGTGCCGGGCCGATCGCCGGTCTGTGTGGGGGAATTGAGTCCTCCGGTGCGGGCTTTCATCCCCGCGTGACAAGGGACCGCCGGCCCGGCCGCCGAGGGGCGGGCGCGATTCAGCTGCCCGAGTGCTGAATGCGTTCTCCTTCTTCTATTGGACCTTCGGGGCGTTCGGTGTCCAGGCTGGAGTGCACCATCGCCAGACAGCCTCAGCGACAGCCGGAAGAGGTCACGAGCACATGCACACCCGCCGCATCGGTGATGTCGACGTCAGCGCGATCGGCCTGGGCGCGATGCCCATGTCCATCGAGGGACGACCCGACGAGGAACGCTCCCTCGCCACCATCCACGCCGCGCTCGACGCCGGCGTGACCCTGATCGACACCGCGGACGCCTACCACCGGGACGCCGACGAGGTCGGTCACAACGAGACCCTGATAGCCAAGGCCCTCGCCTCCCACGACCGCGGCGGCGACGTCCTGGTCGCCACCAAGGGCGGCCATCTGCGCCCCGGCGACGGCAACTGGACGCTGGACGGCAGCCCCCGCCACCTCAAGGAGGCCTGCGAGGCGTCCCTGCGCCGGCTCGGCGTCGAGGCCATCGGGCTCTACCAGTTCCACCGCCCCGACCCGCGCGTCCCCTACGCCGAGTCCGTCGGCGCGATCCGGGACCTGCTGGACGAGGGCAAGATCCGCATGGCCGGCATCTCCAACGCGAACCCCGAGCAGATCCGGCAGGCCAATGACATCCTCGGCGGCCGTCTGGTCTCCGTGCAGAACCAGTTCTCCCCGGCCTTCCGCTCCAGCGAGCCGGAACTGGACCTGTGCGACGAACTCGGCATCGCGTTCCTGCCGTGGAGCCCCCTCGGCGGGATCTCCCGGGCCGGCGGACTCGGCTCGGGTCACGCGGCGTTCGCCTGTGTCGCCGAGACCCACGGGGTGAGCCCGCAGCGGGTGTGCCTGGCATGGATGCTCGCCAAGTCGCCCGTGGTGGTCCCCATCCCGGGGGCCAGCCGCCCCGAGACCATCCGCGACTCGCTCGCCGCGGCCGACCTCTCCCTGACGCCGGAGGAACGGGCGGAGCTGGACGCGGCCTGAGCGGACCCCGACCCGAGATCAGAGACGATCAGTTTTTCGTCACATCCGCCCCTGGTGAGAAAAACGTGTGAATGTTTCCGCGTGGTTCGGGCATACGCAGCGAAAACAGAGAGAGGGGCGCTACGTGCTCGTACCGGACCGGAAGGTCGTCAGGGAGTTGCTGACGCGGTACGCGTCGCTGAGGATCGCTCAGGCGGAGAGGCACGTGCCGACGGCGGCACGCGAGCTTGAGGACGTCAGCTACACGCTGTGCGTGATGATGGGAACGTCCGACATCACGGACGCCATCGCCAAGGCCGACGCCCTGCTGCTCACCAAGGAGCGGTCCGAGGAAGCGGACGCGGACGGGGAGAACGGGCTGACGCTGGTCGGCTGACATCTCGTAGGGCCCGGTCATGAACCGGGCAGCGCCCCGGCGGCCTGGGAACGGGCCGCCGGGGCGTTCGGCTTCCCGTTCGCCGTCCCGTTCGTCTTCCCGTGGAACGCCGTGCGATACGCGTACGGTGTCGTGCCCACCACCTTGCGGAACCGCTCCCGGAACGCCGTCGGCGAGCCGAACCCCGCCTGCCGCGCGATCCGTTCCACGGAGTGGTCGGTGTTCTCCAGCAGGTACTGGGCGCGCCGCACCCGCGCCCGCAGCAGCCACTGCAACGGCGTGGTCCCGGTCTGCTCGCGGAAGCGGCGGCTGAACGTCCGCTCGCTCATCCCGGCACGCTCCGCCAGCGCGCTCAGCGTCACCTCGTGCGCGAGGTTGTCCTCGATCCACTCCAGCAGCGGCTCCAGCGCCGACCCCCGGGGTACCGGCGGGTGCTCGTGCACGATGAACTGGGCCTGCCCGCCCTCCCGTTCCAGCGGCATGACCGACATCCGGGCGATGTTCGCCGCGACGGCCGACCCCAGATCCCGCCGGATCATGTGCAGACACAGATCCAGCGCGGCGGCCGCACCGGCCGAGGTGAGGATCTGCCCGTTGTCGACGTACAGCACGTCCGGTTCCACCTCGACCCGGGGGAAACGGCGGGCCAGTTCGCCCGCGGCCACCCAGTGCGTCGTGGCGCGCAGCCCGTCCAGCAGCCCGGCCTCCGCCAGCACGAAGGCGCCCACGCACACGGACGCGATCCGGGTACCGGCCTCGGCGGCCTGCCGCAGAGCCGCCAGGACCTGGGCGGACGGTGGCGGGGCCTCGGGGGAGCAGCCCGGCACGATGATCGTGTCGGCCTCCGCCAGCGCCTCAAGACCCCTGTCGATGCGCAGGGTGAAACCGCCGTCCGCACGCACCTCAGACGTCTCGGCGCACAACCGGACCCGGTAGGCCGGCCGCCCGTCCGGCATGTGGGTCCAGGCGAACGTCTGCTGGGGCGCCGCCATGTCGAACGGCACCACTCGGTCGAGAACCAGGATCGCCACGGAGTGCATGACCGCCACCCTAGGCGCATTCCCGCCAGGCGCACGAACCGCTCGAGCGCCGGACCACGGCGCAAGAGAGCAGGTCACACGAGTTGGCGGGAATCCGTTGGAAGCTGTCGTTCCAGCCCATGGGAGATCATCTCCGGGCTCCTTAACGTGGGCTCACCACCGTCGATCGCACCACGGAAAGAGCCCCGGTGACCAAGATCCTGCTGTCCCTGCACGTACTGGCCGCCATCGTCGCCATCGGTCCCGTGACCGTTGCGGCCAGCATGTTCCCGCCCGCGGCGCGCCGCGCCGTCCCCGCGGGCGGTCACGCGCCCGACCCGTCGGCGGTGAGCGCGGTCGCGCTGCTGCACCGTATCTGCCGCGTCTACGCCGGTATCGGACTGACCGTCCCGCTCCTCGGGTTCGCCACCGGTGCCGCGATGGGTGTCCTGGGCAGCGGATGGCTTGTGACGTCCATCGCGCTGACCGCCGCCGCGGCGGGCATCCTGGTCGCCTTCGTCCTGCCCCGCCAGGAGGAACTCCTCGGTCAACTGAACGGCGAACAGACCGTCGAGCACCGAAGCACCGTTCAACTGGCCATGTTCACCGGCATCTTCAACCTTCTGTGGGCGACGGTCACCGTCCTGATGATCGTCCGGCCGGGCTCCACGACGGGAGCCTGAGCCCCGTCCGGGCACATGTCACGGATGTCCGGTCTGCGTCAAGTCCACCCGGGTAATTCACACTCCGGCACACCTGTCCGCCTACACTCGGCTCTCTCGCCCCCGCTCGGGGCCGACGAGCAGAAAGGCGCGTTGACGGGTGTTCCAGGATTCCCCCATTTACGACCGACTCATCGCGGAGTGCGGCGATGTGCCCACACAGGTTCGCCGCGAGGCCGAACGCGTGAGCAGGGAACTGGAGCTGGTCATGCGGCCCGCACAGTCCCCCGGCTACGACCGCCCGCACTCCCCGGGCACCGGATGGCAGCGTACGGCCATGCTGCCCGGGCCGCGGCCGCAGTGAACCAGGACCGGTGGACGGCCGGTCCGGTGCTCAACAGGCCGTCCTGTTCGCGCTGTTGACGCGCGACGGGCCCTCGGGGACGGGGCGGGCCAGCCACTCGGCGATGGTGCGGGCGATCGGCTGGCCCGTCTCCACCTCGACGAACCCGAACTGTCCCGACTGATTGCACTCCAGGAACCACCAGGTCCCGTCGGCGTCCTCGGCGAAGTCGAAGGCCCCGTACGCCAGTTCGGCCTCCCGTAGATAGGTCCGGACGCCCGGCGCGATGCACGACGGCACGTCGGTGGGCTGCCACGGCTCGCCGGGCGCGGCGAACCGCACGTCCACCTCGTCGGGATCCGCGTCCGGGGCCGCTGCCTTGCGGGCGGCCAGCATCCGGTCGCCCACCACGGTGAGACGGATGTCGGCCCGCTTGGAGATCCGCCGCTGGAACAGCGTCGGCCCGAACGCGACGGCGGAGAAGTCAGTGTCCGGCGCGACCCGGCTGGTCGGCACGGCCCGGGGCGGGTCCTGCGGATGCGCGCCCGAGACCGGCTTGACCACCAGGTCCGGGTAGCGCTCGGAGAACTCGCGGGCGGCGCGCGGGAAGGTCGTGATCAGCGTCGCCGGCACGGGCAGGCCGCACCGCTGGGCGAGGCGCAGCTGCCAGGGCTTGTGCCGGGCCCGGCGGGCCGCGTCGGGGTGGTTCATCCAGCGCGCGTCCGAGCCCCGCAGCATCCCGTAGAGAGCCTGGGCGGCCTCCTCGGTCAGCCACGCGGACGGCTGGGCCGCCCGTACCGCGGGGGTGCCCGGCCGGCGGACCCATACCGATCGCAGCCCGCCGATGCTCACCAGCCGCCCCCCGGCGGACAGGTGGCCGCGGAAACGGCCGTGGACGTACTCCCCGGACAGCGAGACACCGCCGGTCAGATCGGCGGGGTCGACGCGGACCACCGGAATCCCGGCCGCGTTCAGGTGGACGACCACCATGTCCGCGGTCACGTCCTCCTCGCAGGTGAGGATCAATACCGTCATCTTCGGCGGCCCGCGGTCAGTCGTCGAAGTGCGTCTTGGAGCCGGCGGTGGACGTCGTGGTGCCGACCTCCCTCAACAGAGCGAAGTCGGAGGCGGCCACCCGGCCGTCGTGGAGCACGTTCAACTGCTGTCCGGCGTCGTACACGTACGGAATGGCAGCTTCCAACTCCACTGCCGGGCGCGCGTAGTTGAGCGCGAACGGTTGCATCGTCTCTCCCTCGTCGGTGCTGCGCCGATCGAGCCGGATCCAGGGTCACGGCCACCCGGTCCGCCGACTCGTTTCGGCTCCCAGAGACTTATACGAATCGAACGGGTGGTTGGTTTCCTTACTTTCCGTAGTCATCGGGCCGGTTGGCGGTCCGGCCGGTGTGCCGACTCGCGCTCCCGCTCGCCGAGGGAGCCGCGGACGGTGCGCAGAGCGAGCAGCAGGACGCCGATGTCGTCCAGGTACACCGGATCGGGCAGCACGTCGACGGGCAGCACCAAATAGAGAACCGCGCCCCAGAAGACCCAGCGCGGACCCGTGGGCAGCCCCGCGCGACGCAACTCGCGCCGGGTCCTGACCAGTCGCACGAGAATGCCGACGGCGAAGACGAGGACGACGGCCGCGACAACCGCGGCCAGGGTGATCACCGTTGTGGTCGTATCCACGGGCTGCCCTCCTCCTGGCGTCCGCGACACGGGGTGTCCCTTCCTGGATTCCCGTTTCCGGCGGCTGTATTGCGGCCGTGGCCCGACATGTCGGCGCGTCGGCGGATTTTCCGTACCGCCGCAGGTGCGGTGGTCATCCCGGTGGCTCACCCGAGTGGCACGGTGTGACGGGGGCGCCTAGTAATGGTCAGCGTAACGTCGCTCGTCACACGACGGGGGGCGCAGGAGCGGCCGCACTCTTCCCCATGGAGGCGAGTATGACCACCTGCTCTTCATCACCCCGCTCGAACGAACCTGCCATACCGAACGAGCCGAACGGGTCCGCCCAGCCGTCCGCCGAGACCACCGTCGCCACCGGCACGCACCAGGTGGAGCAGACGAGCACGCAGCCCGCCGCCGGTTCGCACGAGACGTACGGTTCCACCGACCGGCCGCCCGAACCCGGCGCCCCCGGCGCCCACCCGGGTACGGGCGCCCGCCCCGCCGCCCAGGACCGCCCTGCCGCCCCGGTCCCGGACGAGGCGGACATGAGCTTCGGCCCGCCCGCCGCGACCGGCTGGGACCAGCCGGACCGGGCGCACGCGCGCGCTGCCGCCCCCGGCTCCGGCCGGCCGGGCGAGGCGCAGGCACAGGCTGCTGCCCCCGGCCTGGACCAGGCGGACCCGGCACCCCGGCCCGCCGCCCCCGGCTCGCGCACGGCGACCGACTGGTCTGCCGCCCCGGCCCCGGGCGACGCGCCCCGGCAGTCCGCTCCCTCCGGCACCAACCCGGCGGCCGAGCCGGGCCAGGACTGGACGGACCCCGCGCAGGCGCACCCCGGCCCGCCCGCACAGGACTGGCCGGATCCGGCCGAGGCACGGCCTGTCACTCACGCCCCGGACCGGACGGACCAGGCACCGGCCCAGCCCGCCCGGCCCGCCGCCTCCGGCCCGGACGAGGCCGCACGGTCTCCCGAACCCGAGCCGGGCGACCCCGCAGAGCCCGCCGAGCCCGCTGCGTCCGGCCAGGACGAGACGGACCAGGCGGGCGCGCGGCCGTTCGTCATCCGCTCCCTCGACGACAACCCGGTGGAGCTCCGGCCCGGCACCGCGCAGGGCGCCGCGGTGCCGTACGGCGACGCCGTCAGCGACCTGGTGCACGCCGCCGTGGCGGACCGGCCCCTGGAGGAGGTCGTCGCCCTCATCACCTCGCTGGAGGAGTCACCCGACCACGCGGAGGCGAAGGTCGACGCGCTCCGCACGGCCGGAGTGGACCGGCCCGTGGAGGACGTCTCCCGGCTGATCGCCCTGCTGACGAAGCCCCCACGCGACGCCGACTGCGCTGACGAAGCCATCCGGGCCGCGGCCGCCCACCGTCCGGTGGAGGAGGTGACCCGGCTGGTCACCCTCCTGCACAAGGAGCCGCAGATGCCGCACGTCCGCGAGGAGGCCCTCCGGGCAGCCGCCACCCGCCGGTCCGTCGGGGAGCTGGTCGAGCTGATCGACCGCCTGGGCCTCGAGCGTCTGGACCGCAACGGGCGCCTGCCGGCCGGGACGTCGCGTCCGGACGACGCGACCGGGAAACCCGACAAGCCCGGCCGTCCCGGCAAGCGCCGTGCGGCACGCCCGGCCTCGGCCCCCGAGACCCGCGTGACCCGTGACACGCGCCGGACGCTCGACGACTCGCCTGCGGACCGCGTCCGTGCGACGGACCGGCTCGCCAGGTCCGTGTCGTGGTCGGGCTGGCTCGCCGCCCTGGCGCTGGCCCTGTGCGCGGTGGCCCACTTCCCGCTGCAACGCGGCGGAGCGTCCCTGCGCCTGCACGCGTTCGGCCTCGGCCTGTCGGTGCTGTGCACGGTCCTGGCCCTGCTGCTGGCGCTGCGCCCCGTCGCGGTGGTGCTGGCCGGCGCGGTGGTGGTGCCCACGGTGCTGGCCGCAGCCCAGGCGTACGGGAATTCGTTCCCCTCCGCGTCCCTGTCCCGGGCCGTGGACCTCGCCCTCGCCCCGCCGTGGCTCGCCGCCGCGTCCGCCGTCTGCGCGGCACTGCTGGCCCTCGTCGCGCTGGTCTTCCGTATGGTGGCGCCCCTCGCGGGCCGGCAGTGGGCGCCCGCACCGACGCCCGAGGCACGCCAGACGGCCGAGTGACGCCAAGGCGTGTGACGAACAGACCCTAGACGCCCCGCACCGGACCGGATCCGCCCCCTGCGGAGCCGGTCCGGGCGTCGTTCGGCGTCCGGCCGTCGAGCAGTCCGGCCAGTACCCGGTCGGGCGTCAGCGGGAGTTCGCGGAAGCGGACGCCGGTGGCGTGGTGGACCGCGTTGCCGATCGCCGCGGCCGTCCCGACGATGCCGATCTCCCCGATCCCCTTGCTGCCCATGGGGTTGAGACGGGGATCGTCCTCGTCCAGCCAGTGCGCCTCGATCTCGGCCACGTCGGCGTGCGCCGGCACGTGGTACGACGCCAGGTCCGACTCCGTGAAGTCACCGAACGCGGCGTCCATCGTGCTGCCCTCGGTCAGCGCCATGCCCAGGCCCATCGTCATGCCGCCGACGAACTGGGAGCGTGCCGTACGGGCGTTGAGGATGCGCCCCGCGGCGTACACCCCGAGCAGCCGGCCGACCCGGACCTCACCCGTGACCGTGTCCACGGCAACCTCGGCGAAGTGCGCCCCGAAGGCGTGCCGCGCCCAGTCGCTCTCGGCGTCCGCCGAGCCCGTCGTGTCCGCGCGGGCGTCGAGGCCCTGCTCGGGCAGCGGCCCCGGATGCTCGGCCAGCCGCCGCGCCAGCCGGGCACCGGCCTCGTGGACCGCCCAACCCCAGGAGGCCGTGCCGGACGAGCCGCCGGCCAGCGGCGCCGCCGGGAGTTCGGTGCTGCCGACCTCGATCCGCACCCGCTCCAGCGGCACGCCGAGGGCGTCGGCGCCGATCTGCGCGAGCACGGTCCGGGCACCCGTACCGATGTCCGTGGCGTTGATCCGCACCAGGAACGTGCCGTCGGGCAGTGCGTGGGCCGACGCCGTGGCGGGCGACACCATGACGGGATACGTCGCCGCCGCCACGCCCGTGCCCAGCAGCAGGGGCCCGTCCCGGCGGGAGCCCGGCCGGGGATCGCGCCCGGCCCACCCGAAGCGGCGGGCGCCCTCGCGCAGACACTCCACCAGGTGCCTGCTGCTGAACGGCCTGCCGCTGTCGGGTTCGACGTCCGGTTCGTTGCGGACACGCAGCTCGACCGGGTCCATGCCCAGTTCGGCGGCGAGTTCGTCCATGGCGGACTCCAGCGCGTACATGCCCGGCGCCTCGCCAGGCGCCCGCATCCACGACGGCGAGGGCACGTCCAGCGCCGCGACCCGGTGCTCCGTACGGCTGTGGGGCGATGCGTACATCACCCTCGCCGGGACCGCCGCCTGCTCCACGAACTCCTTGATCCGGGAGGTGTGCGTCGTGACCTCGTGCACGAGGGAGGTCAGACGTCCGTCGGCGTCGGCGCCGAGCCGCAGCCGGTGCAGGGTGGGCGCACGGTGCCCGACGACGGCGGGCAGATACCGGCGGGGCAGCGCCACCGTGACCGCCCGGCCGGTCTGCCGCGCCGCCATCGCGGCGAGCACCACGTCCGGTCGTGGCGTGCCCTTGGAACCGAAGCCGCCGCCGACGTGCTCGGCGGTCACGACGACCCGCTCCTCGGAAACGCCGAACAGCCCGGCGAGCACGCCCCGCACGGCACCGGCGCCCTGGCTGGAGGTGTGCACGGTGAGCCGGCCGTCGTCCCAGCGGGCGGTGCTGGCGTGCGGCTCCATGGGGTGGTTGTGCAACGGCGGCACCCGGTAGGCGACATCGACCCGGACGGCCGAGGACCCGAACGCCCCGTCGGGGTCGCCCCGTTCGCGGACGGCCGGATATTCGGCGTTGGCGTCGTCGGGGACGTACACACCCGGGTGCGACGCGGTGAGGGTCACGTCGTGTTCCTCGGCGGCGTAGTCGACCCGGACCGCGGCGGCACCGGCCCGCGCCGCCTCCAGGGTCTCGGCCACCACCAGGGCCACGAACCAGCCGCGGTGCGGAACCCGGGGGTTCTGGAGCACGGCGAGCGTGGCGTCGTCCGGCTCGGCGAGCCGCGGCGCGTTCTCGTGGGTGAGGACGGCGAGCACGCCGGGCACGGCCAGGGCGGCCGCCGTGTCGACGCCGGTCACCCGGCCCCGGGCCACCGCCGCCGGCACGGGCCAGGCCTGGGCCAGGCCGGGGTAGTGGTACTCGGCGGCGTAGCGGGCGGTGCCGCTGACCTTCTCCCGTCCCTCCCGGCGCTCGGCGGGGGCTCCCACGCTGCCGGTCATGAAGTCCTCCTCGCCGGCGCCGTGTCCGCGAGCCGGGACAGCACGTCCAGGGCGATCCCCCGGGCCAGCGGCACCTTGTAGGCGTTGTCGCGCAGCGGCTGCGCCGCGGACAGTTCCAGGTCGACGGCATGCTCGAACGCGGCGGCGGTCGGAGCCGCGCCCAGCAGCGCCTCCTCCGCCCGCCGGGCCCGCCACGGCCGGTGCGCCAGCGCCCCGAACGCGAGCCCCACCTGGCCGACCACACCGTCCGACACCCGCAGCACGGCCGCGACGGACGCGAGCGCGAAGGCGTACGAGGCCCGGTCGCGGGCCTTGCGGTACGCCGACGGCAGCCCGGCCGTCGCGGCGGGCAGCACCACACCGGTGACGAGCTCGCCGGGCCGGATCTCGGTGTCCTGCTCCGGCCGGTCCCCGGGCAGCCGGTGGAAGTCCGCCGCCGCGACACTCCGGGCGCCCTCGGGACCGGACAGCTCGACACGCCCGTCCAGTGCGGCCAGCGCCACCGCCATGTCCGACGGATGGGTGGCGATGCAGCGCTCGGAGTGGCCGAGCACCGCGTGATCACGGTGGACGCCGTCCCGGGCGCCGCAGCCGCTGCCCGGCTCCCGCTTGTTGCACGGCTTCGAAAGATCCTGGAAGTACGGGCACCGGGTCCGCTGAAGCAGGTTGCCGCCGGTCGTCGCCGCGTTGCGCAACTGTCCCGACGCCCCCGCGAGCACCGCCTGCGACAGCGCCGGGTACCGGTCGCGCACCAGCGGATGGGCCGCGAGATCGCTGTTGCGGACCGTCGCCCCGATCCGCAGCGCGCCGTCCGGTAGTTCCTCCACCGCGTCCAGCGGCAGCCGGGTGACGTCGACGAGGGCGGCGGGCCGCTCGACGCCGAGCTTCATCAGATCGACCAGGTTGGTGCCGCCGCCGAGGTAACGGGCACCGGCGTGGGAGGCGTACGCGGAGGTCGCCTCCTCGACGCTCCCGGCGCGGACGTAGGCGAACTCCTTCACGGGATCACGTCCTCCACTGCCTCGGCGATCCGCGGATACGCACCACACCGGCACAGGTTGCCGCTCAGCCGCTCCCGGATCTCCGCCCGGTCCAGCGGCACCGGCTCGGCCGAGGGCGTCGCCGGGTCGGTGACGTGCGAGGGGTGACCGGCCGCCGCCTCGGCGAGCATGCCGGCCGCGGAGCAGATCTGGCCCGGGGTGCAGTAGCCGCACTGGAAGGCGTCGCGCTCCAGGAAGGCCCGTTGCAGCGGGTGCGGTCCCTCCCCGTCGCCGGACAGCCCCTCGACGGTCGTGACCTCACAGCCGTCCAGGGCGACCGCGAACAGCAGACAGCTGTTGACGCGCCGCCCGTCCACCAGGACCGTGCAGGCACCGCACTGGCCGTGGTCGCAGCCCTTCTTGGCGCCTGTGAGATCCAGGTCCTCCCGCAGGAGGTCCAGCAGGACCCGCCGGTGGTCGACGGTGAGGGTGTGGGGTTTGCCGTTGACGCGGAGCGTCGTCTCCGAGTGGTGCTGGTCGTTGCCCATGGCGTGGAGGACCTTCCCGGACGGGCCGTACTGCCGTAGGGAACCGCGTATCCACCAGACCACGACTGACACGTGCGCCCCGTGAGGAAGGCACCTGGGGCGGGTACCGGATGGGCGGATACCAGGAAGGCCGTCCGGGCCGTCCGTGTGTGCGGGGACGGGTCAGGGTGCGCTCGGGGATCGCTCCGGGACCGACCCCGATGCTCGGGCGCCTGCCCGCTGACAGCGTGAGGGGCATGACCTCACCGCGCATGTCACGAAGGGCCTTTGCGGGCGCCACCCTGTTGGGGACGGCCGCGCTGGCCGCCACCGCGGCTCTGCCCGCGCCCCGCGCCCATGCCTCGTCCGCCCAGCTCCCACCGCTGGACCCCATGGCCCTGCAGGCGGCGATCGACGACCTGGAGCACCCGCCGTCGACCGCGGCCCAGCTGCGCGTAGGCGGCACGACCGGCCGCTGGTGCGGCACCTCGGGCGTGGCCGACATCAGCACGCGGCGGCCCGTGACAGCACGTGACAAGGTCCGGATCGGCAGCATCACCAAGGTTTTCGTCGCCACGGTGGTGCTGCAGCTGGTGGCGGAGGGCCGGGTCGACCTGGACGCGCCGGTGCGGCGCCTCCTGCCGGGGCTGCTGCCGGCCCGCTTCGCGGCGGTCACGGTGGCGCACCTGCTGAACCACACCAGCGGACTGCCCGACCACGTCGGCATCCCGGAGCCGGACACCGCCGAGGAGGTGTTCCGCCACCGCTTCGACCACTGGACGCCGCAGGAGTGGGTGGCGACGGCGACGCACGGGCCGCTGAAGTTCCCTCCGGGCACCCGGCAGGAGTACCGGGGCATCAACTACGTCCTGGCCGCACTGATCGTCGACGAGGTGACCGGCCGGCCCTACGGGAAGGCCGTCACGGCCCGCATCCTGCGTCCACTGGGCCTGGCGGGCACCGTCGTGCCCGGCGACGACCCGCGCATCCACGGCCGGCACGTGCACGGCTACCTGCGGATGCCCGACGGCAGCCTGCGCGACATCACCACCTACGACCAGTCGTCCGCCCGCGGCGAGGGCGACATGATCTCCACCGCGAGCGACGTCGATCGGCTGCTCGCCGCGCTGTTCTCCGGCGCACTGCTCCCGCCCGAGCTGCTTCAGCTGATGTTCACCCTGCCACCGGACGACGTGCGCATGCTGGACGGCTCCCCGGCCCGCTACACCACCGGCCTGCAGCAGGCCACCGTCAACGGCGTGACTCTCTGGGGCAAGACCGGCGAGACGTACGGCTACAAGAACGCCGCGTTCTCCACACGTGACCAGCGGCGCCGCTTCGTGCTCGCCTACCACCCGACGACCGCCCGCAACGGCGAGGAGAGCCAGATGATCGCTCGGGTCGCCGACCTGCTCACCCGCAACCCGGGCCCAGAAGGCTCGGCTTCCTGATGCTCGTCATTGCTCGTCGCCGGGCGAAGCCACGGGACGCTGGGACCTGGTCTTGAGGCGTTCGAACGTGCGTGTGAGCTGCTGCAGCGGAGACGCCGTGGGGGTGTCGGAGGGCTGCCGGCGCGCGGGAGCGGTCTCGGCGGACTCCTGGTAGGCGGCCAGGGCCTCGTGGGCGCGTTCGGCGGCCTCCCGGTACAGGTCACGTGACTTCGTCATGGCCTCCAGCGCCTCGGCGTACATGGCCACCAGCCCGCGCTGGCGCTCCAGCTCCTCCTGGAGCGTCAGCAGGTGCCAGTCCTCCCGCAGCGCGGTGAGGGCGTCCTCGGCTCCTTCGGGCAGCGGTCTCGGGAGCGCGGCGTACCGCGTCACCGCGTCGACGAGGTCGGTGGGCTCCGAGCCGTCCAGGAAGACCGCGCGGACGGAGAAGTCCTCGGCGACGTAGCCCTCCGGCGCCGGGGTGCCGGGCAGCACCGCGGCACCGCCGCGCGGCACCTGGACCCCCAGGTCGCGCAGGGCCCAGTTGAGGCCCCGGTGCTGCTGGGGAGCGGCGCGGTGCTCCACCACACGGTGCCGCAGGCTCGGCGGGAGCCACCGCGCCACCGGCAACCGGCCCCTCTCGTCGGTGGTCATCGCCTCGTGGACGACCACGTGGATGTGCCACCCGCCGCGCACCGCGTTCCTGAACAGGCGGCGCGTGTCCTTGTCGTCGTGGGGGAGTGGGTTGATCTTCCGCAGGGACAGCTCCGCGGCGCCGTCCCGGTCCCAGGCGAGGTCCGGCTCCTCCGGCCAGAACAGCGCGGCGGGCGACGGCCAGTCGTTGTTCCACGGCCGCTCGGCCTCCGCGACCAGGATCCACTCCTGCCCGCCGTCCGGCCCGGGCGTCACGCCGATCCGGGCCCGCACGGTCACCGTCTCCTCCACCCGCCAGCGGGCCTCGAAGACCCGCTCCGCCGGGGCGTCCTCGGTCCCGGCATCGGTACGGGCCTCGGGGTCGGCCTCGGGGTCGGCCTCGGTCCCGGCTTCACTTCCGGCTTCGGGCAACTCGAGGAAGTCGTCGATGGCCCGACTTCGCTTGCGCTGCTCCAGCGAGCGCCGGAGCACGTCTTCCGCGGCGCCTTCGGCATGGCGGCCGCGAGCCAGCCACACCGTGGCGGGAGTCATGGGGCGGACGGTGGGGGAAGTCGGCATGGGTCCAACTGTGAACGGGGGCAGGGGCTGCTGCCAGTATCGTCTCCGCAGGCCGACGGGCATAACCCGGGGTCACACACGGGGCAGCGCCCTGCGGCACCCGGCGGCGCCAGGGGACAGTACCGGGTGCTCGGAGGCACGCGGCGCGCACGGGGTGTGCGCGCCGCGCGCACACCGGCGGATCACACTCGTGGCCCCACCGGCACCAGATCCCGACAATGGTCCGCACGAGCAGGGCCCGCCCACCATCCGCATCGGGGCGGGTCCTGCTCGCCTGCCGCGCCCTCGCCACTGTCGGGGCGTCACGGCCGAAACCCCGGGCCCCGTCACCGGTTTCGTGCGAAGATCTACCGGCCCTGTCGGGCTCCACCCTGCCGAAGTGACGATTCCTCGGAGAGCCCATGCGCCGCGCCTCCCTCGTCTCCGCCGCTGTCCTCCTGCTCTGCACCGCCTGTTCCGGTGGCCCGGACAAAGGCCCGTCTATGTGCGGGGCTCGCGGGCGGTGGGTGGGAGCGAGTGGGCCTCGGCCGTCCGGAGCGAGGCTCTGACTCGCTATTTCCTGCGGGCGCCGCTGAACGACCCCGAGCACCTGCTCCGCCAGCTGAAGGCGATGCGGCAGGTGTCGAGCGAGGGCGAGGAGCAGGTGAACGGCGCCCCTGCGGTGCACTACCGGGGCACGATCGACCACGCGACCGCGACGCTCCGGATGACGGCGGAGACGAAAAAGGGGCTGGACGACGTGCGTAAGAAGCTGGGCGACGTCATGCCTGTCTTCGCGGACGTGTGGGTCGACGGGGAGGGGCGCGCCGTCCAGGCCCGGCTGTCCTGCTTCGGCGGTGTGAAGGCCATGACGACGATGACACTGTCGGACTTCGGGACGCCGGTGAAGGCCGAGGCGCCGCCGGCCGACGAGGTCGTGCCCGTGACGGCGGGCGAGGACGTCCTGCCGGCCTGAGCGGGGGCGAGCCCACATCTGGCGGCCGGCGGCAGGAACCGCACGCTCGTGGATGCCGGGCAGGCCTGCCTTGGACCCGACCGGCACCGAGGACCCGCTCACCCAGATCCTTCGGATTGGGGCGTCAGATGTAGAGGGACTTGACGACGCGATAGGACTCAAGGCCCTCCGGGCCGTACTCGCGGCCGCCGCCGCTGTCCTTCATGCCGCCCCAGGGGGCGGAGATGTCGGGTGGGTATCCGTTGACTCCGACGGTGCCCGCCCGTACTCGGCGGCCGATGTCCAGGCCGTGTTCGGGGTCGGCTGTCCACACAGTCCCGGCGAGGCCGTAGGGGCTGTCGTTGGCGATGGCCACGGCTTCGTCCTCGTCGGCGGCTCGCAGCACGCACACCACCGGGCCGAAGATCTCTTCCCGGGCGATCCGCATCCCGTTGCCGACCTCGGCGAAGACGGTCGGCTCGTAGAACCAGCCCGTGACCGGGGTGTCCGGGCGGCGGCCCCCGGTCACCAGCCTGGCCCCCTCCGCGACGCCCAAAGCCACGTACTGTTCCACCTTCTCGCGCTGGCGGGCGCTCACCAGCGGTCCGCTCGTGGTCGCCGGGTCCAGAGGGTCACCGATCACCTGTTGACGCGTGATCTCGGCGAGACCGTCGAGTATCTGGTCGTAGCGGCCGGGCGTGGCGACGACGCGGGTCATCGCGAAGCAGGTTTGGCCGGTGTTGAGGAACGACAGGAACCCCAGCCCCTGCAGGGTGTGTTCCAGGTCGGCGTCGTCGAGGACGATCGCAGCGGATTTGCCGCCGAGTTCGAGGTTGGCCGGGATGAGGCGTTCGCCGCACTCGGCACCGATGAGGCGGCCGGTGGAGGTGGCGCCCGTGAAGGCGACTTTCTCGATCCCGGGGTGCCGGACGAGCTCGGCGCCGGTGGCGGCGCCGCCGGGCACGAAGCAGAGGACGCCGGCCGGCAGCCCGGCCTCCTGCGCGATCCGGACCAGCAGGGCGCCGCTCAGCGAGGTCTCCACCGAGGGCTTGAAGACGACGGTGCAGCCGGCCGCCAACGCCGGTGCGATCTTGGTGATGGCGAGAAACACCGGGTAGTTCCAGGGCGGGATGACAGCCGCCACACCGATCGGCTCACGCCGTACGACGGTCCGGTTGCCGGGCCCGACGGGGACGCGGGTCTCCTCCTGCTCCAGCCCACGGGACAGGCCCGCGTAGTAGCGGAGCACCATCGCCGGGGCATCGACGTTGTTCATCAGGGAGAATCCCAGCGGCATCCCCATCTCCCGGGTGACCAGACGGCTCATCTCGTCGGCGTGCTGTTCCAGGGCATCGGCGAAGCGATCCAGGACATCCGCTCGCTCGGCCGGGGTGCTGCGGCCCCAAGGCCCGAGGTCGAACGCCCGGCGCGCCGAGGTGACGGCGGCATTCACATCGACGGCGCTGCCGAGGACGGTGCTGCCCAGCGGCTGTTCCGTGGCCGGGTCCAGCAGGGTGACGGTCTCGGTGCCGGTGGCGGTCTTCCACGTGCCGTCGACGTGGATCTGAGCCACTTGGCGGACGGGCGTCGGGAGGGCGGTGCGGCTCATGGCAGAACTCCGTTTTTGGAGCGGTCATCATCCGGGCGGGTGCGGCCTTCGAGGTCGAAGGTGGTCACAGGTGCTTCCAGTACCTGGATCTCGCAAAGTTCTGGTCGACGCGGCCGGGAATCGACGGGGATCGGGTCGTCGGCGCCGCCGGTGATGGTGCGCGGCGCTCGACATCGGTCGCGTCACAGGGGTGCCCCCAGGCGGCCTTCATCAGGCTGATCCGGGTCAGGCCGCCTTTCATGGCGGGCGTCGTTGAGGTTCTGCGCCGGCTGGACAAGCTGCGTTGGTTGAGTGCAGACGAATAATCCAAGCCAACATCTTGATTGAAGATTGACCTGGCAGAGGGGGAGGAGCTAACCTCAAGAAAAATATGTTTGGCCTGAGGTGTAAAGCAATAAAATGCACCAGAGGGTGGTGTGGTCGTGCCGTGACTTTCTTCTCCTCTGCCGCGACTCTGACCTGTCAATGGGTACCGGAAGTTCTCCCTGCTGCCGAGTCGGCCTGGTCCGTGGGTTTCCTCTCGAGGGCGCATCATGGATGTGCGGACGTGGCCTCGAATTCTTCCAAATCGTGACAGTGTTGCCACGACAAGGCCCAAACCTGCCTTCGGTCAACCGTGGCTTATAACGCCAAGGCGGGGTGCCGAGGTCGATTTCCGTACGGGTCCGGCGGCCACTCGTCACGCTCGGCTGTGGATCCGGTTGCTGCCACCCTCAGGACGTTGCCGGGGAGTGCGCGTGCTGCGACCACCGCGCAGGCGCGCTGCGCAAGGCCGCCGACCTGGAACACGCCGCGTTCGCACTCCAGCGCCGGCACTCCGTCCCGGGCTCAGGGCGTGGTCAGGACCACTCTGCCGACATGACGTTGACGCCTCGTTGTTCAAGGTGACCTCATTCTGAATCATCCATCATGAGTCCAGTAATAGTTTATCGCTGGCCCCGTTGGAGAAGCAACCGTCTTTGCGTCGCGAGAATATGCTTTTGGAGAGCGCACGTTCGTACCGCTATTGCGCATCTCGTGGCGGAAGTGTGTCCGTGATCGACCAATCTTCCGATGCCGTTCATGTGCCTCCACTGGCTGTCGTTGTTCGAAATCCGCTGGGCGGGGTACGTGTCCTTGTGCCGCGAAGGCGATCTCGGAGAGTCGGTCGTGTCATGATCGCATTGACGAGTCAGGAGGAAGTGTTGGTCGACCAAGAAGCCAGATTACTGGTCGTTGCGGATTGCGAAGGCGCAGAGGTGATGATCAAGGATCTTGAGCGCCACGGTTTCGGGACCGAAGCGGCCGGGACGGGTGCACAAGCAATGGCTACCGCCCACGACTTCGACGTCGTTCTCATTGATCTCGACCTCAAGGATTTCGACGGACTCACACTGTGCAAGAGGATCCGTGAGGTCAGCCACGTCCCGATGGTCGGTTTCTCCAAGGACGAGTTCGACCGGGTGCTCGCCCTGGAAATAGGGTGTGACGACTGCATTACGAAGCCTTATCCCAGTCGCGAGCTCATGGCGCGTCTTGAAGCGCTGTTGCGCAGAGTACGGACCAGGCCCCAACCGCTGGTGGTCGCTGACCAACTGGAGATCGATCCCAATCTGCGTGAGGTCCGGGTCGGTGGCGAACTCATCGCGCTGACCCGCACGGAGTTCGAGATGCTCCATCTTCTCGCGGGCGAGCCGGGGAAGATCTTCACCCGGTCCGAGCTGCTGCGGCGCGTGTGGGCCTACGACAACACGGACCCGGAAGTGACGTCGCTGGCCAGCCGGACGATAGACACGCACCTCAGCAGCATCCGCAAGAAGCTCGGTTCTGCGCAGTGGATCGTCACGGTGCGCGGGATCGGCTTCAGGTTCTGCAATGAGACGGTATCGGGTGAGTTGAGGATGAGTGAGTAGAAGACCTTTTCTGGGGCCGTGCGTTCTTCCCGGGCGGTGCCATGGCGGCGGGATCAGGCGGTTTCGTGCAGCGCTTCGGCGGTGGCCGTGGAGGTGATGCCGGCGACGGGCCCCTGATAGAGGATCTCCCCGCCGTGCTTCCCGGGGCCGGGGCCGAGGTCGATGATCCAGTCGGCCTGTCGGATGACATCGAGGTTGTGCTCGATCAGTACAACGGTGTGACCGTGGTCCACCAGGCTGTCGAGGTGGCTCAGCAGGGTGTCGATGTCACGTAGGTGCAGGCCGGTAGTGGGCTCGTCGAGGATGTAGAGGGTCGGGTCGGTGGAGTCCCGGAGCTCCTTGGCGATCTTCACGCGCTGGCACTCACCTCCGGAGAGAGACGTGAGGGGCTGGCCGAGCCGGAGGTAGCCCAGGCCGACCTCGTCGAGGTGGCGCAGCGCCTTCGTGATCGTGCGATCGGAGAGCCGGTCGATGGCATCGGCGACCGTGAGGTCGTCGATGTCGGCGATGGACAGCCCGTCGACCCGGTACTCCAGGACCTCGGGCGTGAACCGGCGCCCCTGGCAGGTTTCGCAGACCGTTTCCTGATCCTCCATGAACGCCAGGTCGGTGGAGACGATCCCGAGGCCCTTGCACTCGGGGCAGGCGCCCTCGGAGTTGGCGCTGAACAGGCCGGCTGGGACCTGGTTGTGGCGTGCGAAAACCTTACGGATGGGGGCCGCGATCCCGGTGTAGGTGATGGGGGTCGAGCGGCGGTTGGTGCTGACCTGCTTCTGGTCGATCACGACCGCGTCGTGCTGGGCGACGAGTTCGCTCGCGAGACTGGACTTCCCGGAGCCGGCCACGCCGGTGAGCACGGTTGTCACGCCCGTTGGAATGTCCACGGTCAGGTTCTTGAGGTTGTTGCGCGTGGCGTTGGCCACGGTGATGTGTCCCCGCGGCGTCCGCGGATCGTCCTTGATGGGCCGGCGCTCTGACAGCGCCGCCGCCGTGGCGGTGCCGGCCTTGCGGAGGCCACGGAAGCTGCCCTGGTAGACGAGCGTTCCGCCGTGCGCGCCCGCGAGGGGCCCGACCTCGATGATCTGGTCGGCGATGGCCATGACGGCGGGGTCGTGCTCGACCACGAGGACGCTGTTGCCCTTGTCCCGGAGCTGCTTGAGCAGCTCGGTCATGGAGGAGATGTCGTGGGCGTGCAGCCCGACGGTGGGTTCGTCGAATACGTAGAGCATCTCGGTGAGGCTGCTGCCCAGGTGCTTGACGGTCTTGATCCGCTGGGACTCGCCACCCGAGAGCGTCGTGGTGGCGCGGCCGAGGTGGAGATAGCCGAGCCCGATGGTGATCATCGCCTGGAGCCGTTCCGTCAGCGCGGCCACCACCGGTGCCACGGTTGCGTCGGTCACGCCCTGCACCAGCTCCGCGAGCTCATCGACCTCCAACCGCGCCATCTCGCCGATGGTGTGGCCGAGCACCTTGGCCGCCCGGCTCTCCTTGTTGAGACGGTCCCCGCAGCAGTCCGGGCACACCTCGGAACGGGTGAATTTGGCGAGGGTTTCCTTCTTGCGGTCGTTCATGTCGTCGGAGGTACGCAGGTAGATGCGCTCGAACCGCTCGACGATGCCCTGGTAGCCCTTGGGAAGCCGGTTCGCCAGCGACCCGGCGGACCCGATGCCGTACAGCAGCGCGTCCCGTTCGGTCCGGCTCCAGTGGCGCAGCGGCTTGTCGACGTCGAAGACGCCGATGTCGGCGAAGTTCTTGTACCAGTAACCGTCGACGGCGAACCCGGGCAGCAGGACGGCGCCCTCGCGCAGCGACCTGTCCGGGTCGATGAAGCGGTCGACGGAGCTGGCTACGACCTCGCCGATGCCCGAGCAGGTGGGGCACATGCCGGCCGGGTCGTTGAAGGAGAAGTGGCTGGACTCGCCGACGTGCGGTGTGCTCACCCGGGAGAACAGCAGCCGGAGGTAGGTCCAGGTGTCCGTGATCGTGCCGACCGTGGAGCGGGCGTTACCGCCCAGACGCCGCTGGTCGATCACCACCACCGGGGAGAGCCCCTGGATCTCGCCGACCTCGGGGCGGGTCCACTTCGGCAGCCGGTTGCGGATGTAGGGCGGGAACGTCTCGTGCAGTTGGTAGCCCGCCTCCGCTGCGATCGTGTCGAACACCAGCGACGACTTGCCCGAGCCCGACACGCCGACGAAGACCACGACTTGTGAGCGGGGCACGGCCACGTCGAGGTCTTGCAGGTTGTGGGTACGGGCTCGCGTGATCCGGATCTCTCGGTTGGACATATTCAGGACCGTAACGTGAGATGTGGACGGAAAGTGGCCGCGACTGTCTGCGACGATGCGTTCATGGCCGACGTCCTGCAACGCATCCTCGCTCTGCTGGTCGTGCTGCAGTCGGGCAAGACGTTCACGGGCGAGGAGCTGGCGGCCCGGCTGGACGTCCCCCCGCGCACCCTGCGGCGTGACATCAACCGGCTCCGCGGCTACGGATACCCGGTCGAGACGCAGCCGGGCCCGGGCGGCTACTACCGGCTCACGGCCGGGCGGACCATGCCCCCGCTGCTGCTCGACGACGACGAGGCGATCGCGACCCTGCTGGGCCTGGCCGCCCTCGGCGCGACCGGCAACGCGCGTGGGGGCAGCGTCGACGACGCGGCGATCCGTGCGTACGGCAAAGTCGATCAGTACCTGCCCAAGCGACTGCGCCCCCGCGTGGCCGCGCTGCGCACCAGCCTGGAGACGACACCGACGCCGACACCGAGCATCAGCGCGGAGACGATGAGCACGCTCGCCGAAGCGATCACGCACGCCCGCGTGGTGACCTTCCGCTACGTCGGCGCGAACGGGACGGCCACCTCGCGCAGGGTCGAGCCCTATCGCCAGATCCACCTGCTCATGAGGTGGTACCTGCTGGGATGGGACACCGACAAGGAGGACTGGCGCGTGTTCCGCATCGACCGCCTCTGTGAACTCCAGGCGCAGACCAGGACGTTCGCACCGCGCACGCTGCCCGCGGGGACCGGCGTCGACTACCTCCGCCAGAGCATCAACAGAAACCGGCAGCGTGTGGTGGTGACGATCGACGCCCCCATGACGGAGGTGGCGGACGCGTTCGCGCATGAGGACATCGACCTCACGGCGGCCGCAGGAGGCGGGACCCAGGCCGTCCTCATGCTCGAATCCTGGCAGTGGCTCCTGCCGCGTCTCGCCTTCCTCGACGTCGACTTCCGCGTCGAGGAGCCCGCGGAATTCCGCGACCTGTTGCGGCAGTTCGGCGCCCGCCTCGGCCGTCAGTGACCGGCCTGCCGTCCCTTCGGCGCACGACATCACGAGCCCGACAGTTCGAGGAGAACCCGGACGGCGGACTCCAGCGCGTAGTTCATGGACCCTCCATTGGGCTCGTAGGAGGTGTGCTCGCCGGCGAAGTGGATCCGTCCCTCCGGGCGCCGTGCGTGCTCCATCAACGCGTGGTGGCCCAGCTCCGGAAGCACGTACGCGCCTCCTATGTAGCGTTCGTTGTCCCAGGAGAAGGACGTGCCGAGTTCGAAGTTCGCGCGCGTGCCGGGGAGAAGCGGCTCGACCTCGTCGAGCGCGAAATCGACGCGCTCCTCCGGGCCCATGCTCGCCACCGCCTGAGCGGACCAACCACTGAACCAGCACTCGACAATCTTCCGTCCCGCCGGCCGCCGCGGCATGGCGTCACGCACGGTGCGGACCGGGCCGTCGGTGGACAGCATCAGCTGTTTCTCCGGCCAGAACTGCCTGCGCATCTGAAGGAAGACGCGGGTGGCCGACACGTACCGCATCCGGCGCATGGCCGCGTGCTTCTCCGGGGACAGGCGGGCCATCCCCAGGTTGATGTGGCGTATGCCCGCGAAGGGCGCGGTGACGATGACGCGGTCCGCGGTGAGCGTCTGGAGCCGGTTGCGGTCGAGGAAGGTCACCCGCGCCTCGTGGTCGTCCTGCGCGATCCGCACCACAGGGGCCCGGTAGAAGACATGATCCGCGACCCTGTCGGCCAGGGCCCGGGCCAGCATGTCCGTACCGCCCTTGATCTTGCGCCAGTCGGCACCGGGGGCTGACAGGGACCAGGGGCCCGACTCGTAGCGTGCCCACGACATGGCCGACGCGGTTCCCAGCTCGTTCCCGCGCATCTCCAGGAAGTACGGCTCGATCAGGCTGATCGCGGCGGCGGAGGCGCCCCGGGCCTCGAGCACCTCGCGCACCGAGAGTTGGTCGAGCTCCAGCAGCCGCGGCGACGGGCTCCAGACCGGGGCCAGGACCTCCGGGCCGATGTCCTTGTTCGGCTGCGTGACGTACCTGGCCACCATCTCCTCGACGGTCAGCTCCCGCTCGTCCGGGTGCAGGCCCAGGAGGGCGGCGTGTTCCGCCGTCTGATCCGGCCGGATCCGCGTGCCGTTGCGGTAGTACGAGAAGTCCGTGCCGACGAGGTCGCTCGGTTCCGTCTCGACGCCCATCTCGCGCAGATAGTGCACGGTGTAGTCGTCGCACTGGTTCGTCACCGTCATGGCGCCGGCCTCGGCTTGGAGACCGTCGGCGAACGAGGCGCGCAGGGTCCTGGTCCGGCCACCCGGATGGCCGGACGCCTCCAGCACCGTGACGCGGATGCCCCGCTTGGTCAGCTCGTGAGCGGCGCCGAGGCCGGCCAGACCCGCACCCACGATGACGACGTGATCGATGCCGTCGAGTGGCGGGAGACCTTTGTCGAAGGCGGTCCTTGTGTCGTGCTGAGTCGGCCAGGACACTGTCGTCCCTTTCGTCGGGGTCGCCGGGGCATGGGGGTGGACGGCATGCGGCTCATGGCGTCACGCGGACTTCCTGGCGTCCTTCGTGAGGAGCCCCGGTGCGCTTGAGGAAATCGGGGATGAGGGTGAGCAGCCCGAGGAAGGCCATGACCGCGCCGCTCCACAGCGGCGCGGACAGACCGTGCCCGGCGCTGATCCCGAGGCCGCCGAGCCAGGGGCCGATGGCCACGCCCACGTTGATCGCGGACCCGTTGAGGGAGTTCACCAGGGCGCCGTTGTTGGACAACGCCATGACGCGAGTGGCCATCGCCGGGTTGAGAGGCAGCCCGATCAGGCCGAGAAGGACGGTGGCGACGATCACCGGCACCTGGTGGGTGAGCGTCAGCGCGAAGCCGGCCAGCACGAGGGTCAGCGCGGTGAGCCCGCCGACGAGGACCGGCCTAGTGTAGCGGTCCGCGTACCGCCCCACGACGGCGTTGCCCACCACGGTGGCCAGCCCGTACAAGGCGAACAGCACGGGAACGGTCGACCGCGAGAAGCCGCCGGCATCGGTGAAGATCGGCGACAGGTAGGTGAAGCCGGTCACGGCCGCCCCGATGACGAGGGCGTTGGTCGCATACGCGCCCCACAGCCGTCCGCTGCGCAGAGCCTGGATCTCCGTCGGCAGGTCGAGGGTCTGGGCCTCCTCGCGGCCTGGCACCTTCAGCACGACCGCGACGATGCACACGAGGGCCAGGGCGCCGACGATCCAGAAGCTCGCCCGCCACCCGAGGTGCTGCTCGATGAGTGACGCGGCGGGCAGGCTGACGACTTGGGCGATGGTGAGGCCGCCGTAGAGGACCGACATCGCCCGTCCGCGGCGCTCGGCGCCGACGAGCTGCACGCAGACCGCGGCGGCCACGCCGAAGAAGGCGGACGCGGCCAGCGCCGTCACCACGCGTGCCACCGCGAGCACCCAGTAGTCCGGGGCGATCGCCGCGATCGTCTGGCCGATGACGAAGACGACGAGCAGCCAGATCAGTGACCGCTTCGGCGGCAGCTTGCGCATCGCGATGGTCAGGGACGGGCCGCCGACGACCATTCCCACGGCGAAGATCGAGATCAGGTACCCGACCGCCGCGACGGAGACGCCGAACTCGGACGAGATCCCTGGGATCAGCCCGGCCACCATGATCTCGGTGGTGTTGAGGGTGAAGATCGCGACACCCAGCACGTACACGGCAAAAGGCATGACTATGTCTCTTCCATGAGCCGGCTTCACTCGGCCGTCGGCAGGGTGAACGTGCTCCACCGGTTGCCGAAGGGATCGAGGAACTGTCCGACCACCACCCCGTTCGCATCCGAGAGGGGGCCCATCACCCGGCGTGCTCCGGCCGCCTCGGCGCGCTTCAGCAGAGCCGGGACGTCGGCGACGCGTACCCCGGGGATCGCGTAGTCGGCCGTGCCGTCGAGAACACCGCCGATCTCACCGGTGGCCCCGGGCGGCAGAACGCCGTAGTACGCCACGCCTTCGGCCGCCGTGTCGCGTTCGGTGGTCCAGCCGAACGCCTTCTCGTAGAACTCCTGCGTCGCGGCGAGGTCGGTGGTCCCGATCTCGAAGAAGGCCGTGGCGTTCAGCACGGGGGCGGCGTCGCGCGCGGCGGCCGGATCGCGCCGCGCGGCGGGCTCGAACAGCCCGAGCCGGTTCCCTCGCACATCGATGACCACCGCGTGGATGTCGCCCGCAGGTGTGCGCTCGGGGGGCTCGGCGAGCGCGGCGCCGAGCGGCTCCAGGCGGCGGACCTCCGCTGCCGCGTCGGAGCACACGACGCTGATGCACAGCGTGTCCCGGCCGCCGCCGCGCAGCGCCCCCATGCTCGTTGCGGCACCGGGTGCGGTGATCGTACGGTACGAGTCGTCGCTGCCGAACGAGTGGAAACTCCAGCCGAAGAGCTCCTGGTAGAACTGCTGGCTGCGGGACGGGTCGGTGGCAGTGATCTCGAACCAGCCCACCGTGGCCGGGTGGGAGTCCGACGTGCTCATCAGCACTCCTTGCTTGTCGGATGATGCTTGGCCGGATGGTCCTCGGGCGAGGGGAGAACCCGTGGTCCGGGGGCTCAACCCGTCAGGTCGAGGCTCACGTCGCAGGACTCCAGCCAGAAGTTGAGCCGCACGGGGGTTTCGTCCTGGAGCGCCCGCTTCGCCATCGACGACGGCTCGTCGCACGGCGCGCCGAGCGCCTCGTGCACCAGGTCCCGGTCGAACAGCGGCAGCGCCGGGGAGTTCGGTTCCGCGACGATGCTCTTCAGTTTCCGGCGTATCGCGCGGTCGTAGCCTGCGTCCAGGGTGGACGGGTACGGGGCTTTGCGGCGCTCGACGATCGAGCGGGGGAGGAGGTCCCTGGTCGCCGCGCGCAGCAGACTCTTCTCGCGACCGTCGAAGGTCCTCAGCGACCAGGGCACGTTGAAGACGTACTCGACCAGGCGGTGGTCGAGGAACGGGAGGCGCTCCTCGACGCCGTTGGCCATGCTGAGCCGGTCCTTGCGGTCCAGGCAGATGGGCATGAACCGGGTCAGGTTCAGATAGGTCGCGGTCCGCATCCGCCGCTCCATTCCGGTCTCGCCCGGCAGATGCGGAACCTCGGCGAGGGCCGTCCGGTACTGATCGGCGATGTACTCCGTAAGCCTCAGCTCCTTGACCAGGTCGCGGTTGAGGAACGCGGTGGACTGCTCCTCGACGGTCTTCTCGCCGAGTGCGTGCCACGGGAAGGTGTCCGCCTGCACAGCCCGCTCGTCGTGGAACCACAACAGTCCGCCGAAAGACTCGTCGGCGCCCTCGCCCGACAAAACGACGGAGCACTCGTCGCGGATCGCCCGGAACAGCAGGTAGATCGAGGGGCCGTGGTCCCCGATGCCGTAGGGCAGTTCCAGGGCCTTCCACGTCGCGCTCAGTACGTGCGAGGCGGCGAGATCGGGAGTGTCCAGGACGATCTCCCGGTGGTCGGTTCCGGCGTGCCGTGCCAGCTCTGCCACGAAGGGCGCGTCCGGGTCCGCGCGTTGCGGCTCCGGCACGAAGTTCTCGACCTGGCCGACGAAGTCCACGGAGAAGCTCCGGAGACGCTGCTTCCCGGCGGGGTCGACGATGTGCTGTCCCAGGGCGGTCAGCGCGCTGGAGTCCAGCCCTCCGGAGAGCAGGGTGCACAGCGGGACGTCCGCCACCATCTGCCGGGTGACGATGTCTTCCAGCAGCTCACGTACCGTCCGGATGGTCGTCGGCTGGTCGTCGGTGTGCTCCCGGGACTGCAGTTCCCAGTACTTCTCTTCCGAGCGGTGCCCCTTGCGGACCCGGAGAAGATGGCCGGGCCGTACCTCGTACATGCCCTTCAGGGGTGTCTGGCCCGGAACTCGGAGGAAGGAGAGGAGATCTCGCAGCCCGTCCAGCGACAGTACCGCCTTGCTCTCCGGGTGGGCGAGGATCGCCTTGGGCTCGGATCCGAAGAGCAAGCCGTTGCCGGTCGGGTAGTAGAAGAGCGGTTTCATGCCCAGGCGGTCCCGGTACAGCAGTACCTCGTCGGTACGACCGTCCCAGATCGCGAAGGCGAACATTCCGTTCAGCCGCTGCACGAAGTCCGGTCCCCACTCAAGGTAGGCCCGGAGCACCACCTCGGTGTCGCAGCGGGTCAGGAACGGGTGACCGAGCCCCTTGAGTTCCTCGCGGAGATCGAGAAAGTTGAACACCTCGCCCGTGTAGCTGATCGCGGCCAGCGGCCTTCCGTCGGGTGTCGTCTCCGGCGTGACCATGGGTTGGGCGCCGTTGCGGGGGTCCATCACCCCCTTGCGCCGGTGGCCCAGGGCCACGTGGCTGCTCAGCCATATGCCCTCGCCGTCCGGCCCGCGCGGGGCCAGGGTGTCCACCATCTTCTGCAGGACCGGGCCCTCGGTGGTGAGATCGCGGTAGTAGTCGATCCAGCCGGTGGTTCCGCACATCGTGTTCTCCTCTGACGTACGCGCAATGAACTCGGAGGTTTTCGGTGGCAGACGAAACGCCCGCCGGACATCGCCGGCGTCAGGTGACGCGCAACGGCAGGAGTTCCAGGCCCCGGATGATGTTGTTCGGGGTGCGGACGGGCTCACCGGCGAGGTCGATCTTCTCGGCCCGTGCGGCGAGCGCGTTGAACAGGGCGTGCGCTTCCATCGTGGCCAGCACCCGCCCGGGGCAGTTGTGGACGCCGAAGCCGAAGGCAACGCTGTCCGATGGATTACGGCGCACGCGGAAGCGGTCGGGGTCGGGGTAGTGGCGCTCGTCCCGGTTGGCCGAGCCGTAGGAGAGCACCACCCTGGACCCCGCGGGGATCGTCACGCCGTCGAGGTCCACGTCGCACGTGGTCACACGCGTGAAGGACTGTATCGGCGCCTCCATGCGCAGGCCTTCGAGGAACGCTCCGGGGACGGTTGCGGGGTCCTGGCGGACCTTGGCCCACTCGTCCGGGTTCCGCGCCAGCAGCCACAGGGTGCTGGCGATACCAGCGATGGTCGTGTCCATTCCGGCGCACGCGTAGGCGCTCATGGTCATCAACGCCTCGTTCTCGGTGATATCGCCGCGGTCGACGGCTTCCCAGACGATCTGGCCGAAGCTGTCGGGGAGCAGTTTCCCGGGCGTCGCCTTGGCGGTGAGGTACTGCGCGAGCGCCTGTACGTCGGGCAGCGATGAGGCCTGGTGGTCGCTGTAGGGGCCCATGGCGTTGAACGCGCTGAGGGCCCAGTCGAGGATCTCCTCGCGTTGTTCGTCGCGGGGGAACCCGATGAGGTCGAGCACGATGCCCACCGGCAGCGTACGCGCGAAGTCCCTGACACCGTCGAACTCCTCTCGCCGCACGAGGCCGTCGACGAGCTGACCCGCGAGTTGCTCAAGGCCGTCGGCGACCTTGCGGACGTACTGCGGCCGGAGGGCGTCGGCGAAGACCGTGCGGACCTTGCGCTGCCGCGGCGGGTCCATGCCCAGGAGCGACCCTTCCATGGCTTCGTTCGCGGTCGGGTTCATCGCGATGCCCTCGGCCGAGCTGAACCGCTCCCAGTCGACGAGCGCCGGGCGGACGTGTTCGTAGCGGAAGAGACCGTAGAGGTCGTACTCGCTCAGATAGACGGCGGGCCCCAGGCCGCGCAACGCCGCGTAGTGAGGGTAGGGGTCCGTCAGTGCCGCGGTGGAGAAGAGTTCCACGTCGCTCTCGGGTATCGAGCTCGACGTCGTTGCTGTGGTCACGTCTGGATCCCTCCAGAGGGTGTGAGTGTTGATCCGGGGGCGTGCGCGCAGGGGGCCGGCAAGGGCCACCGCCGCGGCCGCGTCGCCCCGTCCCGCCCGCGGTGGTTGGCTGCGGCGTCGGCCTCAGCTCGGTGGCGCCACGAGGTCGTAGAAGCAGATCCGGGGGCCGGCGTCGGGCCGTGTGTAGACCTGGCGGCACTCAAGGCGGGACTTTTCGAAGACGTCGAACCAGGCGGACCGGTCGCGGGGGAGTCCCTGTCCGCTCAGCACGTGGATCAGGAAGAAGTCGTCGTCGTTCTCCCGGCCGTCGAAGCGCAGCTCCGGCTCCCCGATCAGCAGGGTCTTCAGATGGGGGAACCTCGTCGAGATCTCGTCCAGCAGGTCCACGACGGCCTGCTCGCCGTGCCGGAAGTGCTCGTGGAGTGCGCTCATCATGCACAGGCCGTCGGCCTCGGCGCAGACGGCCGGCCAGGTGTCGGGCGCGAAGGCGTCCCCGACGACGAACTCGACCCGGTCGGCCACTCCGGATCGCCTGGCCAGGTCGTTCGCCCAGGCGATGGCGTCCGGGGAGTTGTCGATGCCGATGCCGGTCAGCGACGCATCGCGCAGGCAGGCGTCCACGATCAGTTGCCCGCCGCCGCAGCCGACGTCGAGCATGCGCCTGACGTTCCGTCCCTGGATGGCCCGCAGCACGGTGGGGGTGTGGAAGAAGGAGAACAGCGTGGCACAGTGTGCTCCGAGCGCCCCGCCGTCGCGGACGACGTCCTTGCCGTAGATGGCCTCACCGGTGAGCAACTCGCCGATTCGGCTGGTGACTTGGCCGTAGGCCTCGACGTAGACCCCGAGCCTGGCCAGTGAGACATCGGTGGTGAGGCACTCCCCGAGCTGGGTCAGGAAGTACTCCTCACCCCGCATTTCGAGGATGCCCCGCCCGGTGAGGTAGCGCAGGAAGCCGGTTCCGATATCCGGGTCGAGCCCGGCCAGCAGGCCATTTCCGGGCTGTCGTGGTCCGCTGCGCAGCCGCTCCAGCAGGGGGGTGGCGGACAGCGCCTGCACCGCGTGGCAGACGTGCATGGCGCTGATCATCTCGGGCAGGTCGGACAGCGTGAACTTCTGCCATTCCCTCCGCTGTTCCGCGTCCTGCAGTTCGACGATCGGCGGCGTGCTCTTGGTGAGTGTCACGGGCCCTCGTCCTCTCACGGGTCGGTCGGTGTCGGTAGCTAGGTGCTCACGGCGTAGGCGTGCCTGCCGCGTGGGCTGGCGGCCGCACGGACGAACTCCCCGTCCGGGGTGAACCCGGCCGTGCAGATCCGTCCGAGCGAGTAGGCGGGCACGAGTTCCACTTCGTGGCCGCGCCTGCTGAGCGCTTCGACCGTTTGCGGATCGCAGGTCTCCTCGATGACCAGCACCCCGGGGCGGTACGCGTGCGGCGTGAACGACGCGGGGACCTGGTCGGTGTGGAATGCGGTGGTCTCGGTCGACTGCTGGAGGTCGAGCCCGAACTCGACCGCGTTGAGGAAGAACTGCAGCGTCCACTGGTCCTGCCGGTCGCCGCCCGGTGTGCCGAAGGCGAGGAAGGGACGTCCCTCCCGGAGCACGAGGGTGGGGCTGAGGGTCGTCCGCGGCCGCTTGCCGGGCTCCAGCGAATTCGGGTGCCCCTCCACGAGGTACATGGACTGACCGCGGGTGCCGAGCGGGAAACCGAGGCTGCCGATGGCCGGCGAGCTCTTCATCCATCCGCCGCTGGGCGTCGCCGCCACCATGTTGCCGTGCTGGTCGGCCACGGTGACCGTGCACGTGTCGGCCTTCGCGGTCGTGGCCCGGAGAATCGTCGGAAGCCCGTTGCGCAGTTGGGACATGAGCTCCGAGTCGGGCTCGGCGTCGTCCTGTGTGGGCAGGGGCGGGATGAACGGTGTGCGGCCGTCGGGGGCCCCCGGCCGGAGGGTCAGCGCGGCCAAGTTCCCGACCATGGCGCGTCGTCGCAGGGTGTAGTCCTCGCTGAGCAGGGTGTCGAGCGGTACGTCGGTGAAGGCGGGGTCGCCGTACCACGCCTCCCGGTCGGACATCGCGAGCTTCGTGCACTCCACCGTGGTGTGCAGGTAGTCGGCGCTGCCCTGCCCCATCTCCCGCAGGTCGAATCCCTCCAGCAGCGCGAGTTGCTGGAGGAACACCGGGCCCTGTGACCAGGGACCGGGCTTGAAGACCCGGTACGGGCCGTACGCACGGCTCGGCGCGTTCGCTACGGTCGGCTCCCAGCCGGCGAGGTCCTCGCCCGTGAGCAGCCCGCTGTTGCGTCCGCCGGTCGCGTCGAGCATGGGCCCGGATGCGAGGAAGTCGGAGATCTCCTGCGCCACGAAGCCCTGGTAGAAGGCGTGATGGGCGGCCTCGATCTGGGCTTCGCGGTCCGAGGAGGCGGACTCGGCGGTCTTGAGCAGACGCTGGTAGGTGCGGGCGAGCGTGGGGTTGCGGAACCGGCTGCCGGCGGCGGGGGAGGGGCCGCTGGTCAGGTAGGTCTCGCCGGATCCGGGCCACTCCTCGCGGAACAGTGGGGCGAGCGTGGAGATGGCCAGCGCGGTCTCGGGAAGCAGGGGAAAGCCCTTCTCCGCGTAGCCGATCGCTGGTGCGAGGACGTCGGCCAGTCGCATGGTCCCGAACTCGCGCAGCAGCCTCATCCATCCACCGAACGCGCCCGGCACGCAAGCGGGCAGGAGCCCGGAGCCCGGGATGCTGCTCAAGCCGAGCCGGCCGAACGCGTCGATGCTCGCGGCCCGGGGCATCGGGCCCTGGCCGCAGATCTCCTGGACGTCGTCGCGCCCGGCCCGGTGCACCACGAGGGACACGTCACCGCCGGGGCCGTTGAAGTGGGGTTCCACCACCTGAAGGACGAATCCGGCAGCGGCAGCGGCGTCGAAGGCGTTGCCGCCGCTGGTGAGGATGCCCATGGCCGCGGACGACGCGAGCCAATGGGTGCTGGCGACGGCACCGACGGAACCGTGGAGTTCCGGCTTGGACGGCAGCATGCAGCTACTCCCAACTGCTTCGATTGACGTGGAGGCCGCGAAGCAACGGCCTCGGCCGGTTCAGCTCTTTCCGGGCAAGCCCTTGGGGAAGATGCCCAGCCCCGTGCCGAGAAGGGCATCGGGGTCGTAGCGGTCCTTCGCCGCGTGAAAGGCGGGCCACGTGTCACCGAAGTGCGTGCGCCAGTCCTGCGCTGTGAACCGCATCGAGCCGATCGGGTAGAGCACCGCGCCGTAGTGGTCGCGGGCCCGGGCGAACCAACGGTCGTTGCGGTCGAGCATCTCCTCGACGAAGCCCGGATCCGTCTCAGGGGAAGGGGCGGTGGTGTTGACGTCGAGGACGTACACCCACGGCGAGCCGTCCGGCTCCGGCCGCGGTGGGTGCGGCCTCGTCAGGTGCGAGCGCCGCTGCGGGTAGATGAGGCTGATCCCGTACGGCCCGATGTCGCGCTCGGTGAGTGTCGGGTGCACCTCGGCGACGTAGTTCTCCATGGCGTTGCCGGGCAGCCACACGTCGTACCACGGCTTGGTGAGCCGGTCCCATTCGACGGTGTCCCGCAGTTGGCTGACGAAGCGGTCGATCGTGAAGACGTAGTCGGGGTAGGTGGTGTCGTCGATGCTCGGCGTGGCGGTCAGCCCGGTGAGGGCCTCCTCGTCGCGCGGCGGATCGGCGGGGTCGTAGAGGACGGTCGCGTACAGCTGGTGGGTCGTCTCGGCTCCCGGCGGCTGGAGCGTCGCGTAGACGTGGTCGATGCACGGCCGTTCGACGAGTGTGCGCATGTCGCTGAAGAACGCGGCGTTGTCGGTGTAGCCCAACAGGTAGGTCCGGGCACGCTCCTTCGCCGGCACGAGTTCGACTTCGGCCTTGGTGATCACACCGCACTGGCCGAGGCCGCCGAGGACCGCGTCGAACAGATCGGTCTTGTGGTCGGCGGAGCAGCGCTCGATGTCGCCGGCTCCGGTCACGACCTCGAGTTCGCGCACGTGGTCGCCCTGGAGCCCGGTGCGCAGCGCGCCGACGAGCCCGCCGAGACCGCCGACCGAGAGCGTGCCTCCCACGCTCAGCGAGGTGTATGCGGTGATCACCGGCGGCGTCCGTCGCGGGGTGCTCCCGAACGCGGCGTTGACCAGGTCCTTCCAGGCCACGCCCGCATCGACTTCGGCGACATCAGGACCGATCGAGTGGATCCGGTCCAGGGAGCGCGTGTCGATGAGCAGGCCGTCGGAGAGGGTCTGGCCGAGGGTCGTGCTCGCGCGCCCCCGGACAGAGACCGTGATCCCGTGTGCACGGCAGAAGCGGATCATCTTCGCGACATCCCCTGCCGAGCGGGGCCGGAGCACGGCACAGGGTGTGTTCGTGGTGATGTTGCCCAGGTCGGTGGCGTAGGCCTGCCGGGTCGCCCCGTCGGTCAAGAGCTCGCCGTCCAGCGCAGGGACGGCTCCGAACCGCTCGGCCGGGTCGTATCCCGTGGTTGCGGCGCTCCCGGCGGAATCCAAGCGGGTCATTGCCTCGTCTCCTGACCTGAGATATCGGTTCGGTTCCTGAGCAGTCCCAGAAATCAATACGGTGGCATATCGGCCTCGGAATTATCATCAAGAACATCGGATTCCCCGGTAACTGCCTCGGTGGAATTTGTTCCTTGTCAGCCATTGTAGCGTGGCTTGCCGCTGGAGATCTGAAAATCTTCTAAAGATACTGTCAGGGCTTCCTTAAGTTGCATATCGGCCGCGTGTGGCGCCTTATTTCCAGTGGTCAGCGCGATCGGCCCCGGGTGTCCAGTGCTCAGTGCCCGTGTGCGGAACCAGCCAGCTTGCGTGCCTTCCGAGCGACGGCCGCCCGATGGCTTTGTGCAGGTCAGCGAGACATTCGCCCGGAACGGCGTGGGGCGATATCGCCTGACAGCGACTTGTAAGTGTCTTGAGGATCCTCTGATTGCCGTGACGCCGTCAGCTGTGGAGACTTTCCAGTACTTGAGCGATACGCCGGTCGAATCTCCGGGACGAAAGGGCTCCGATGAACGCGTTTGCCATCGCGCCGAGAATTCACCATGTCGCCATTCAGACCGATGATGTGGAGTCCACGACCAGGTGGTATGAGGAGTTCCTGGAGGCGACGGTGGAATGGTCGCTCAGCGCGTTTTCGCCCCTCACGCATTCGCGTCTCCCGGGGATCGAGAAGCTCGTCGAGCTGAAGGTGGGGGACCTGCGGCTGCACGTCTTCGACCGGGCTGGGCACACCCGGGAAGGGCCCGACCCGCTCGGCTACCAGTTCCAGCACATCGGGATCACCGTAGACCGCCACGAGGACCTCGTCGAGCTCCGGAAGCGCTGGTGGCAGGCCCGGGAGCGGCACGACATCCAGTGGAGGCGGGACGAGCCGCCGTCGGACATCGTGACCGACGAGGACGGGATGCAGAGTCTCTACGTCCTGGACCCCAGCGGTCTTGAGTTGGAGTTCATCTACTTTTCGGGTGCAGCGACATGAACGACGTACACGGGCGGCTGACAGGACCGGGCCAGATCGACCTCCCCGCGCTGCAGTTGCGACCCTTGTTCTTGCCGGCGCCAGGTCAGGGGTTCGAGCCGTCGAACGAGGAGATCCTCGACGACGACAGCGTGGAGCCGGGCATCCCGGAATACAGCGTCTTCGGTGTGCACCCGGTCGATCCGGAGCGGCTCTTCTGGTACCGATGGATTACAGGGCATCAGATCTCGTTCGCCTTATGGCGTGCGATGTACGACATCATCGGGTGCCACCGCGACAACGTGCCGAGCGCTCCGGAGCTGGATTCCCTGGCCGTCTGCGTGGACGCGTACAGTGCGATGCTGCTCTATTCGTCAACGGTGCCCCGAGCTCACTACCACAGTCATATCCGGCGCCGTATGTCGTTGCAGCACCCGGCCTTCAGCGGCACCTGGGCGCCGGATTACCGGCCGGTCCGCCAGATCTTCCGGCGCAAGTTGCCCTGGCAGGACGACCCGTTGTGCGCATCCCTCACCGAGGCCGTGGCGAGGAATGCCGCCACCCACGACTACATCGCCGACCATCTCGTGCCGAACGGGCGCTCACTGCTTCAGCAATCCGCGCAGACGGCGAGTTCGACCGTGTCCCGCGAGAAAGAGGAGCTGTACGACAACTTCTTTCTCACGGTGCGTCGCCCGATCAGCCGCGTTCAGTTCATCCGTCCTCTCCGCGCGCGCGTCGCGGACGTGGGCGCGGACCTGGCGCACAACGGCTTGTACCCGAATGTCGACGGGCACCATCATCCCGTCGTCACCGGGCCGTCCGGCGGACGCGCGATGACACTGGTTCCCCGCGTGCTCCGCACTCTCGACGAGGCGACCCGACGGGTCGCCAAACAGCAGCTCCAGGGGGCGGGCGCATGAGGCACGGCATCGTGCTGCTTCCCGAGCACGAATGGAAGGTGGCGGCCGAGCGGTGGCAGGGCGTGGAGCAGCTCGGGTACGACCACGCCTGGACCTATGACCACCTGATGTGGCGCTGGCTGGCCGATCGCCGGTGGTACGGCGCGATTCCCACGCTCACCGCCGCGGCGACGGTCACCCGCTCCATCGGACTCGGCGTCTTGGTGGCCACACCGAACTTCCGGCACCCCGTGGTGCTCGCGAAGGACCTCGTGAGTGTCGATGACGTGTGCGAAGGACGTCTGATCTGCGGGCTGGGTGCCGGTGCGCCCGGGTACGACGCGAGCATTCTCGGAAGGGCGGCGCCGCGCCCGCAGGAGAGTGCCGACCGGTTCGACGCGTTCATCCGCATGCTCGACTCCCTGCTGGTCCGCGGCACCGTGGACGAGGCATCGGCCTGGTACACGGCGTCCGGGGTGAACTTCCGCCCACGGGCCGAGGACGGACGGCGGCTGCCGTTCGCGGTGGCGGCGACCGGGCCGAAGGGCATCACGCTGGCCGCGCGCTTCGGGCAGTACTGGGTCACATCAGGCCCGCCCGCCGACTTCGGCATGAGGCCGCTGCGAGAGGTCATGCCGATCCTGCGGGAGCAGCTGAGCCGCGTCGACGCGGCGTGCGAGCGCGAGGGACGAGACCCCGCCACGCTGAGCCGGCTGTTCGTGGCCGACGCGTCGGTGGGCGGTATCACCGGGTCCGTGGCCGCCTACGAGGACGCCGCCGGCGAGCTGGAGGAGGCCGGCTTCACCGACCTCGTCGTGCACTGGCCCCGCCCCGAACCGCCCTACCAGGGCGACGAGCAGGTCATCGTCGATTTCGCCGCCAGGCAGTTGCGGGGCGAACGATGCACGTGACAAGGGTGGACATGTTCGGCACGGCCTCCTCACGCGGCAGCGCGCTCGATGTGCTCGTCCCGGACGGACCGTGTGACGCCGACGCGGTCGCGCACGCCGCCGCGCATGCGCGCACGACCGACGACTCGTGCGAGAGCGCGCTGGTCAGCGCGTGTTCCCGGACGGAGCGGACCTTCGCGACGCGGATCTTCAACACCGGTGGCGAGACGCCGTTCGGCACTCACTCGCTGGCCGGTGTGGCCGCCCTCCTGGTCGGCAGGGGGTATCTCGACCCGGGTGAGGTCGGCCGGACGGACGACGCCGGGTGCCAGTGGCTGAGGACCGATGGCCACGAGGTCGAAGTGCCGTTCACCGGGCCGGTCGTGGACCACGAAATCCCGGCCGATCCCACCGTGTTCAGCTCCTACGAAGGCACGCCCCGCGCCAGCGGGGTCGGCAGGGGGTTCACCGTGCTGCGCGTCTTTGACGATCCGCGGACGCTGCCCGCTCCCAACGCCGCGCGGATGGCGGACCTGGGCCTCACCGATCTCACGCTCTTCCGATGGGACCCGGACCGCAGGGAGGTGCTGGCACGCGTTTTCGCCCCTGGGTTCGGCCTCCCCGAGGATCCCGGTTGCCTCCCGGCGGCCTCCGCTCTGGGCCTCACGGCGCTGCAGATCGCCTCCGACGACCGTGGTGGGCCGGTGACGGTCCGCCAAGTGACGCGGCACGGTACCGAGGCGGTCCTGCGCTGCACCGGCTCGGTGCGGGACGGCATGGCGCGAATACGGGTCACGGCGCGGGTCCGGATCGACTGCGAGCGGAAGGCGGGTGCGGCATGACGGCACATTCCGAGCTCGGGACGGCCATGCCGCTTGCGCACGGGCGCCTCCAGCGGGACGAGGCACGGCGTGCTGACGATCTCGGCCCGTTCAGCGCCCGCGCACGCGGGTTCGCCACCGACGGCAAGGTGCACCTCAACGGGAACTCGCTGGGTCCACCGCGCGAGGGTCTGCTCCGCGAGTTGGAGAACGTCGTGCGCGGTCAATGGACCCCCCAGCAGGTGCAGGGATGGTTCCGCGAGGGCTGGTTCGACCTGCCGCGGACGATCGGAGACAAGCTCGCGACCCTGCTCGGTGCGGCGCCCGGACAAGTCGTGGTCGCGGGGGAGACGACGTCCACGACCCTGTTCAACGCGCTGGTTGCCGCGTGCCGGCTGCGCGAGGAGCGGCCCGTGCTGCTCGTTGAGGCCACGTCCTTCCCCACCGACCTGTACATCGCCGGCTCGGTGGCCCGGCTTCTGGGGCGCGAACTCGTCGTCGACTCGGGAGAGGGCCTCGATTCCTTCCTGCGTGCGAACGGTGCGCGGGTGGCGGCTGTGGTCGCCGCGCCCGTGGACTTCCGTACGGGAGAGCGACGCGAGATCGGGCCGACCACCGCGCTGTGCCACGCCGTCGGAGCGGTCGCGGTGTGGGACCTCAGCCATGCGACGGGCGTGCTGCCGGTCGACCTGGACGCCAACGACGTCGACTTCGCCGTCGGATGCGGCTACAAGTACGTGGGCGGCGGCCCGGGAGCGCCGGCTTTCCTCTATGTCGCCTCCCGCCTGCATTCGACGGTGGACCTCCCGCTGTCGGGGTGGCACGGGCACACCCGGCCCTTCGCCATGGGACCCGCGTTCGAGCCGGCTCCCGGCATCGACCGGGGGCGTACGGGTACACCCCCGGTCCTCAGCCTCGTCGCCCTGAACCACGCCCTCGACCCGCTGATCGACGTGGGGATCCACGAGCTGCGCCGACGAAGCCAGGAGCTTGCCGAACTCTTCCTGGAATGCCTTGAGTCGAGCCGTCCCGACCTGATGGGGCGACTCGTCTCACCGCGGGACCCGGACCGCCGTGGCGGGCACTTCGCGCTGCGGATCCCCGACGCCGAGGGCGTGGAGGAGGAGCTCGCCGACCGCGGTGTGCTCGTCGACTCCCGGCCTCCCGACCTGATCCGCTTCGCCTTCGCTCCGCTGTACGTCACGCACGAGCAGGTGCGGCGCGCGGTCCGCGAACTTGGCCACACAGTGAAGGAAGTGCAATGACGCATGCACCCGAGTACGTCGTCTACACCCGCGCGGACGAGCTGCACGAGCTTCAGCGTCCGCGCAGCGGGGCCCGAGGCGAGCTGAACTTCATCCTGATCGGCCATGTCAAGGAGCTGCTGTTCCGCGCGGTGGCCGACGACCTCGACCAGGCCAGGCACCTGCTGGACAAGGATGATGTCGCCGGTGTCTGCGTGGCGCTGAGGCGAGCGGTCCGTACGCAGAGGGTTCTCGTGGCCTGCTGGGAATCGATGAACGGCATGTCGGTCGATGAGTTCGTGGCCTTCCGGCACGTGCTCGACGACGCCTCCGGCATGCAGTCGTTCGCCTATCGCGGCCTGGAGTTCGCGATGGGCAACCGGCCGCCCGGCCATGTGGCATCGGCGTACGCCGATGGCCCCGAGACCCTGCGTGACGAGCTGTCCAAACCGTCCCTGTACGACGCCACGCTGCGGTACCTGGCGCGGCAGGGGTTCGCGATTCCCGCCCACTGCCTGGAGAGGCCACCGGAGCAACAGCACGAGCCGGACCAACTCGTCGAGGACGTCTGGCTGGAGGTCTACCGGGATCCGCACCGGTACCCCGAGCTGCACCGGCTGGCGGAGTGCCTGCTGGAGGTCGCCTACCAGTTCTCGCACTGGCGCGCCACCCATCTGCTCGTCGTCGAGCGGATGCTCGGCGGCAAGAGCGGAACGGGAGGCAGCGACGGTGCGGCCTGGCTCCGGAAGATCAACGAGCACCGGTTCTTCCCGGAGCTGTGGACCTTCCGTACCCGACTTTAGGTGCGGCACGGCACGTGGCCAGAACACGACCGTCGGAGGAATCGGATGAAGGAACGACGCCAGTCTGTGGGGAGCTGCGTGATGACGAAGCCGGCCGACCTCAGTTCGCTGGTCCCGGTGCTGTTCGGGTTCGCTGCTTTCCAGCAGCTACGAGCGGCGTCCGAACTGCAGTTGTTCGAGTACCTGACGTTGAACGGCCCCTCCAGTGCCGACGAGGTCGCCACGGGTCTGGGGCTGCCCGCCAAGTCCGCGCGCGCACTGCTCATGGGCACCACGGCGCTCGGCCTCATCGAGCGCACCGGTGACCGGTACGCGCCGAGCGAGACGGTCCGCGCCGCGATCGACGACGGCATGTGGCCGCACCTGCGCGGCATCATCGATTTCCAGCAGCGGCTGACCTACCTGCCCGCGCAGGAGTACGCCGAGTCGCTGCGGACGGGCAAGAACCTGGGCCTCAAGCACCTGCCCGGCTCGGGACGCGATCTCTACACCAGGCTTGAGGAGAACCCGGAGCTGGAGAACCGGTTCTACCGCGGCATACGCTCCTGGTCGGAACTGTCGAACCCGGTGCTGCTGCATCAGGTGGACTACAGCGAGGTGACCGATGTCCTGGCCGTCGGCGGCGGCGACGCGGTCGACGCGATCGCCCTGACGCGAGCCCACCCGCATCTGAAGGTGACGGTGTTCGACGACCTGGAGGGCCCCGTCGAGCTGGGCCGCGACAACGTCGAGGCCGCCGGGCTCAGTGACCGGATCGACGTTGTGGCCGGCGACATGTTCGCCGAGCCGATGCCCCAGGGGTACGACCTCGTGCTGTTCGCCCACCAGCTCGTGCTCTGGTCGCCGGAGCAGAACATGACGCTGCTCTCACGGGCCTTCGAGGCGCTGCGCCCCGGTGGCCGGGTGGTCGTGTTCAACGCGTTCGCCGACGACGACGGCGCCGGCCCCCTGTATACCGCGCTGGACAACGTGTACTTCACCGTGCTGCCGTTCGAGGAGTCGACGATCTACCCGTGGCGTGATCACGAGGAGTGGCTCGCCACCGCCGGGTTCACGGACATCACGCGCATCTACAACGAGGGCTGGACACCGCACGGTGTCCTCGAGGGGCGCAAGCCCGATGCATGAGCAGCCGAGCCCGCTCGACCGGGAGTACGCGCCGAGCTCCGTCGCACGCGACCCGGCCGGGTCGTTGCGGCGGTACCGGACGCGGAGCGACCTCGCCCGGGCGCGACTGGACGTGCGGGAAGCGGAGCCGTACGGTCCTGCTTCCGACGAGCGCTGTCACCTGTTTCCCGCCGTCCCGCCCTCCACGAAGGCGGCCGGGACGCCGGCGCTGGTCTTCGTGCACGGCGGTCATTGGCAGGAGTCCGGCATCGAGGACGCCTGCTTCGCGGCCGAGCACACCGTGGCGCACGGGTGTGCCTACGTCGCGGTGTCCTACGGCCTCGCACCGGCCCGTACCGTGCCCGACATGATCGCTTCGGTGCGGACAGCCCTGTCCTGGCTCGCCGAGAACGGACCGCGGTACGGGATCGACCCGGACCGGATCCATGCGGCAGGCAGCAGCGCGGGGGCGCACCTGCTCGCGGCGGCGCTCGCGCACCACACGGCCCCGCGCGTCCGCAGCGTATGCCTGATGAGCGGTCTGTACGACCTCAGCGAGATCCCGCGGACCTACGTCAACGACGCTGTCGGGCTGACACCCGACCTCGCCCGCGAGTGCAGTCCGCTGGGGATGCCCGCCCCACGGTGCGCCGCGGTCCTGCTCGCGGTCGGCGAGCACGAAACAGTGACATACCTGCGCCAGCAAGACGCGTACGCGGCCTACCTCGCCTCCTTCGGAGTCCCGGTGACCGCGCGGACGGTACCCGGCCGGGACCACTTCGACCTGCCGCTGGATCTGGCTGACCCGGCGACGCCGTTCGGCCGCGTCAGCCTGGTCCATCTGGGCTTGCAGGAATCCCTCCGAGAATGGGAACGGTGACTTCACGCGATGACACACCCAGGGACCGCCGCGCCGCTCCGGACCGTGGCGACGGACGATGCCGACCCGGTCGAGGCCACCACCGAGACGATCATCGACGCCTTCCAACGGACAGCGCGGGAGCACGCCGAGCGCGAGGCGATCTCCGACGGCGGGACGACACTGACGTACGCCGAACTGGACATCCACACCAATCGGATAGCGCGCGTGCTGCGCGACCGCGGTCTCTCCCCCGGCGACCGTGTCGGGGTGCACTTCGACCGCGGCCTTGCGACCTTCCAGGTCTTCCTCGGTGTCCTCAAGGCCGGCCTCGTGGTGCTCCCGTTCAACCCCCGCCACCCAGCCGACCACAAGGCACGGATGTGCCGCATCGCCGAGCCGTCCCTGACGATAACGGGGTCCGAAGCGGCCGACGGCATCCGGACCGGGGCACGCGTCCCGCTCGACGACCTGCTCTCCTCGGCCATGGCGGCGTCCGGCGAACCGGTGCGGTGCGGGGTGAATGCGGACGCGCCCGCGTTCGTCCTGTTCTCCTCGGGCTCGACCGGCGACCCCAAGGGCGTCGTTGTCCCCCATCGGGGCATCGCACGGCTCTCCCGACACCTCTCCGGTTTCACGCCGAGGCCGGAGGAACGGTTCCTGCAACTCGCGCAGCCGACCTTCGCCGCCTCGACCACCGACATCTGGATCTGCCTGCTGCGGGGCGGCCGGCTCACCGTCACCCCGCAGGACGTGCCCCAGCTCGGCGTTCTCGCGCGGATGGTGGAACGCGAACGGATCTCGGTGCTCAACCTCTCCATGGATCTGTTCAACCTGCTCGTCGAGCACCATCCGGAGGTCGTCGCCCGGGTCCGATCGGTGATCGTCAGCGGTGACTTCCCCTGCACGCGGCACGTCGAGCGTGCGCTTGCGGTCATGGACGACGGTGACCTGTTCAACGCCTACGGGTGCACGGAGAACTCCGCGATGACCGCACTGCACCGGGTCACTCCGGAGGATCTCTCCACCGCCGAGATCCCGATCGGGCGTCCGGTGCCGAAAGTCGATGTGTCGGTGCGGACGGAGTCGCTCGACGAATGCCCGCCCGGCGAGATAGGCGAGCTGTGCATCGCGGGCGACGGCCTCGCGCTGGGGTACCACGGTGATCCCGAGTCCACGGAGCGCAAGTTCGTCTGGCATGAGGGCCGACGGCTGCTGCGCACCGGTGACCTGGCCAAGCTGACCGGGGACGGCGAACTGGTGCTGGCCGGCCGCACGGACCAGATGGTGAAGGTCCGAGGGTTCCGCGTCGAGCCGCGGCACGTGGAGCTGGCCGCCGAGACGGTGCCCGGCGTCGAGCGGGCGGTGGTGCAGGCCGTGCCCAGCGACGGGGCAGCGGACCGGCTCGCGCTGTGGTGCGTGCCCGCGCTCGGCCATGACCTGGTGGAGCGGGATCTGCTGAAGGACCTGCGGGGGCGCCTGCCCGACTACATGGTCCCGTCGGCGGTGCTCGTCCTCGACGCCTTCCCCCTCAACGCGAACGGCAAGATCGACCGCAAGGAGCTCGCGTCGCGGCTCGCGGCCCGCGCCACCGGCCGATCCCGCGGCGAGGCGACGCAGGACCGGCTCGCCGCCGTCGTCGCCTCCACACTGCGTGACGTGCGCGATGGCGAGGAGATCGGCCCGGACGACGGTCTGCTCGAAAGCGGGGTCACATCGCTGCACCTGATCGACCTCGGCGCCCGGCTGGAGGACGTGGTGGGAGCCGCCCTGGCACCCGACGAGATCGTCGAGGCCGGAACCGTGCGGGGGGTCGCCGATCTGATCCGCACCAAGCGAGGCCGGGAATGACATGACCGCTCCGAGCAAGCGACCGGCGACCGGGGCAGCGCACTTCCCCGCCTCGCCCGCCCAGTCCGGCATGTGGTTCGCGAGCGTCCACGGCGCGGATCCCACGGCGTACAACCAGCCCCTGCTGCTGCGCCTGCAGACGTCGCTGGACCATGCCGTGCTCCTCGAGGCGCTACGAGCCGTGCACCGGGCCCACTCCGCGCTGCGCACCACATTCGAGATGAACGCCGACGGTGAGCTGAGCCAGGTCGTGCACGAGGAGCTCGAACCGCTCGTCGACATGCGCGACTACGCCGGTCCCGCCCCCGACGACTGGGTGGCCGAGCAGGTGGCGGAGGTCGCGGGGACCACCTTCGACCTGTCCGCCGGGCCTCTCGCGCGGGTGCGGCACCTCCGCCTCGCAGCCCAGGGCCGCAGTGCGCTGGTGTTCAACATCCACCACACCGTTTTCGACGGCATGTCCTTCAAGCCCTACCTTCGCCGGCTCGAAGCCGCCTACACCGCGCTGGCAGGGGGTCACGAGCCGTTCGTGCCGGCGCGGCGCCAGGCCGTCGAGTCCTACGCACGCTGGTCCGAGCGGTGGGCGAACGAGGGGATACCGGACTACTGGCGGGACAAGCTGGCGAACGCGCCGGTCCCGCCGCCGATCGGCCTGCCGGGTGAGGGCCCTGCGCGCCACGTGACCCGACAGCTCGTCCTCGACGAGGGGCTGTCGGCGCGGGTGGACGAGTTCTGCCGCGCCGAGTCCCTCACCACCAGCATGTTCTTCGTCGCCCTCGGCTTCGTGCTGCTGCACCGGCAGACTCGCCAGGACGACGTCCTCCTCGGTATCCCGGTCACCTTGCGGGACAGCGAAGAAGCCGAGGTCCTCGGGCACCTCACCAACACCGTGGTGCTCCGGCACCGGCTGAGCGCCGGCATGACCGCGCGCGAGGTGCTCTGCGGCGTGAAGAAGGAGATCCTCGACGCCCTCCGGCACCGGCACACCCCACTGGAGACGGTGGTGGGCGGCGTGCGTGCGTCCGGCGCCGGTGTGGGCGGTACCGGCGACCTCTTCAACGCCATGATCACCGTGATGCCGTCCGGTTCCCGCCGACTGGATCTGCGCGAGTGGGGCGCGGACACCTGGGAGCACGTGCCAGGAGGAGCGAAATACGATCTGGCGATCATGGTGGACGAGACGCCGGACCACTACACGCTGAACGTCGAGCACACGACGGCCGCGGACGACGGCGAGCGCTTCACCGAGTATCTGGCCCAGCGCCTGGGGACGCTGGTCGAGAGCGTGCTGAACGACGCGGACACGCGGGTCCACGACCTGCGCTGGACCGGTGAGGAGGAGGAGCGGGCGATCGCCCGGTTCTGCGCCCGTCGGGCCGGCGCGCCGGAGCTGGGCACCGAGCTGACGGCGGAGCTGTTCACCGCGAGCGCCGAGGCGACACCGGATGATCCGGCGGTCGTGACGGACGGCGTGAGGACGGACTACGCCGAGCTGGCACGGCTGGCCGAGGCGGTGGCGGCGGGACTCGCGGAACGGGGAGTGCGTGACGGTGCCCCCGTCGCGGTGCTGATGCCTCCGGGTACCGACCTCGTGGTGTCGATCCTCGGCATCCTCCGCGCCGGCGGCAGCTACGTCGTGCTCGACGCCGACCATCCGCCGGAGCGGCTGAGGTTCGCCCTGCACGACTGCGGCGCGAAGATCCTGGTGCGCGCGGCCGGGATCGACATGGCGGGTGTGGAGCTGCCTGAGGGCCTTGAGGTCGTCGAGATGCCCGGGGCCGGACGGGAGAAAACGGTTCCCGCAGGGGAGCGGAAGACGCCGGGGGACGCGGCGTACATCGTCTACACCTCCGGGTCGACGGGACGTCCCAAGGGCGTCACGCTGCCCGAGATCACGCTGGCCAATCTGGTCCGCAACCAGGAGATCCTCTCCTCGGGCCGCCGAATGCGGACCCTGCAGTACATGCCGCCGGCGTTCGACGTGTTCACTCTGGAGGTCTTCGGGACCCTGTGCACCGGAGGCACCCTCATCATCCCGCCGGCCGGTGCGCGCACCGACTTCGAGCAGCTGGCCGCGTTCATGGCCGGACAGCGCGTCGAGCGGGCGTACTTCCCCTACGTCGCCCTCCGTGAGCTCGCCGCCGTCCTGAGGTCGTCCGCGAGGCGCCTGCCGGACCTGCGCGAGGTGTACGTCACCGGCGAGCGCCTGGTGGTGACCGACGACCTGCGCGAGATGTTCCGGCGGAACCCGGAGGCCCGGCTGATCAACGCGTACGGCCCGTCCGAGGCGCACCTGTGCAGTGAGGACCGTCTCCCGGCGGACCCCGACACGTGGCCCACCCTCCCGTCGATCGGCCGGGTGGTCGCGGGTGTGGACGCGTACGTGCTCAGTGACGCCGACGCGGCCCAGCGTGCCCCTTTCGGAGTCGAGGGGGAACTGTGCGTGGCGGGACCGGTCGTCTCGCCCGGGTACATCGGCCTGCCCGATAAGACGAGCCGGGCCATGGTCCCCGATCCGTTCGTCCCGGGGCAGCGGATGTACCGCACCGGGGACGTTGTCGTGCTGGCGGCGGACGGGCGTCTGCACTTCCACGGGCGGGGGGACGATCAGGTCAAGATCCGCGGGTACCGCGTCGAGCCGGGTGAGGTCGAGGCCGCGCTGGAGCGGGAGCTGGACGTGGACGCGGCGGCGGTGATCGTCGTTCCCGCGGGTGGTGACCATGTCCTGCACGCGTTCGCGCAGAGCGACGCGCCGCTCCCGCCGGACTGGCGGGTGCGCCTCGGTGCCGTCCTGCCCGGCTACATGATCCCTCGGACGGTCACACGCGTCGGCGTCTTGCCGCTGACGCCGAACGGGAAGACCGACCGTCGGGCGCTGAAGGCGTTGCTGAAAGCCGACCCCCCGACGGATTCCCGCGACGGGGGTGCGGCCGGGCCGGGTGCGGTCCTCAGCGATGCCGAGGAAGCGATGACCGAGCTGTGGACCCAGGTGCTGGGGCACCGGCCCGCCGCACCGGACCTCGACTTCTTCGAGCAGGGCGGGCACTCCTTGCTCGCCGCCCGGCTGCACCGGCTGGCCAAGGAGCGTTTCGGCACGGACGTCGCGCTCTCGGCGCTCCTGAGTACGCCGACCGTGCGCGGCATGGTGCGCAGCCTTGGCAACGGCCGGGCCGACGGCCTGCCGGACCTGCGCGAGGAGGCCCGCCTGCGAGACCTCGTCGTGGGGGAGCGGCGCCGGCCGGTGGACGGCACGGTCCTGCTCACCGGTGCGACCGGGTTCCTCGGCAGCCATCTCCTCGATGAGCTGCAGCGCACCGGCCACCGCGTTGCCTGCCTGATCCGTGCTCCCAGCCAGGAGAAGGGGCGCGAGCGGCTCCGCGCGACGTTCCGGAAGTTCGCGCTCGACACCTCCAGGATCGACGAGGTGGAGATCTGCCCCGGCGATCTGTCCCGGCCCCGGCTCGGCCTCGGGGAGGAGTACGAGGCCTGGGCGCGCAGGGTGAGCGAGGTCTATCACGCGGCCGCCCACATCAACTTCGTCGTCCCGTACCGCACCGTGAAACACACGAACGTCGACGGCATGCGGCGGCTGCTCGAATTCTGCGGGGTCAACCGCACTCCCCTGCGGGTGGTCTCGACCCTCGGCGTCTTCCCACCGGACTCCACGGTGGGCCTGGTCGAGGAGCATGCGGTGCCCGGCGACCCCGCGTCGCTGGGGATCGGATACTCGCAGAGCAAGTGGGTCGCCGAGCACCTGGCGCTGCGGGCGCGGGAGTTCGGCCTGCCGGTCACGGTGCACCGCGTCGGTCGCGTCGGCGGGCACAGCCGCACCGGAGCCTGCCGGCACGACGACTTCTTCTGGCTCCAGATGCGGGGATTCGCGGTCCTCGGCTGCTACCCGGAGGACATCGCCGGGATGCCGGCCGTCGACCTGCTCCCCGTGGACCACGTGGCGAGGGCGATCGTCCGGTTGTCCGAGGACCAGGCGGACAACGAGAACTGGCATCTGTTCCACCGGCACGGGCTCGCCTGGTCGGAGATCCTCGAGGCGATCCGCGCGGAGGGGTACGTGCTGCGTCCGGTCCCGCCCGCCGAGTGGATGGCCGCACTGGAGCGACGCGTCGAGGCCGACGGCCAGGAACGGGGGCTTGGGCCGTTGGTGCCCCTCATGCGCGAGGGCGTGATGCGCCTCGGCGACATCTCGTTCGACGACCGGAAATCCCGTCGCGCCCTCGCCGACGTGGGATGTCCCTTCCCACCGGCGGATACGAAATGGATTCAGCGCATGTTCGAGTACTTCCGTGCGGCCGGCGTGGTTCCGTCGGCGAGCCCGGCACCGTTGGAGGAGCAGGATGCCTGAGTGGGACGGGCGCGCCGTGGCGATTGTCGGTGCCGGCCCGGTCGGTTGCGCACTGGCCACACTGCTGCGGCAGCAGGGCGTGGAAGTGGATGTCTTCGAGCGCGAGGAGGCGTTGGACGAGCCGGGGTCCGGCAACTCCTTCAACCTCACCCTTACCTCGCGTGGGCTCGACTGCCTGCCCCGGTCGGCCAGACGTCGTCTCTATCTGCAGGGTCTGGTGCTCGACAAGCGGATCATCCACCACCGTGACGGCGCGATCTCCACGCAGCCCTACGGCACTGCTGACTCGCATCACCTGCTGTCCATCCCGCGCCGGATCCTTCAGGACATCCTGCGGGACCAGGCGCTGCGGGCGGGCGCCCGGATCCACTACGGGCAGAGGTGCGTCGACGTGGACCCCGCGCGTCCGGCCGCCCTGATGCAGGATCGCGGCGGCGGCACCGCATGGGTGACCGCCGGTCTGGTGGTGGGCTGCGACGGGGCGAACAGCGCGGTGCGCGAAGCGCTCGCCCGCGCGTACCCCGACGACATGTGGGTGACCCAGGACACCATCGACCACGGCTACGCCGAGATCACGATGGAGTATCAGGACGCCGACCCGACCGGCATGCACCTGTGGCCGCGGGGCGACCATTTCCTGCAGGCCCAACCGAATCGGGACCGGACCTTCACCACGAGCCTGTTCAAGCCGTTGGCACACGACGGTCCGCGGCGGCGGTTCTCGGGCCTGTCGTCGCCCGACGCGGTCCGCGCCTACTGCGCCACGGAGTTTCCCGACGTGTTCGACCGGATGAGCGAGGCCGGCCGGGAACTGATGACGCGCATACCCGGCAGGCTCCGGATCGTCAGCTGCGCTCCCTACCATCACGGGCGTGCGGTGCTGGTCGGGGACGCGGCGCACGTCGTCGTCCCGTTCTTCGGGCAGGGCATCAACTGCAGCTTCGAGGACGCGGCCACGCTGGCGGGGCTGTTGGAGCGAGCAGGGTCCGCGGCCCGCGACGAGAGTGCCGCCGTGGTGGAGGACGTCGTCGAGGAGTACAGCCGATCGCGGGTCCCGGCGGGTCACGCGCTGGCGGAACTGTCGCTGCGCAATCTGGAGGAACTCTCGGCGCATGTGGCCGACTCGTCCTTCCTCGAACGCCGCGCGCTGGAGAGGCGGCTGCACGAGCTGTACCCGGAGCTGTACAAGCCCCTCTACCAGCTGGTGGCGTTCACCACCATGCCCTACGACGCCGCCCAGCGGACCTCTCGCGAGCTGAGCTCGGCGCTCGACTCGCTGTGCGAGAGCCGGGACCTGCGCAGGGACCAGGACGACATCATCTCCGAGTTCGTCGAGAAGTTCGGTGACGCATTCCATCGTGAGCTCCACGCGGGATCGATCGCGTCGGCGCGCGGGCAGTGCGTTCCGGAGCAGCGATGCAGGGCGGCCGGCCGTTGTGGAGCGCGATGACGCTGCCGTTACGGCCGAGCGGCGTCAAGACCGCTCCAAATGTGGAGGAGAGGAGAACCGTCATGCACATTGCCGTCACCACACCGACCGGCAAGGTGGGATCACGCGTCACCGAGCTGCTGATCCAGGCAGGAGTCCGGCCCACGCTGTTGCTCCGGGACCCCTCCAAGCTGAGCCCGGAGGTCTCCGGGAAGGTCCGCGCCGTGCCATGCGATCAGCGTGACCTCGACGCGGTCGTAGAGGCCACCAAAGGCGTCGACGCGCTGTTCTGGGTCAACCCCCCGACCCCTGACCCGGACCCGGTCGAGGCGTATGCCTCGCTGGGGGGCAACGCCGTACGTGCCATCCAGCACAACGGCATCGGCCGGACGGTCTTCCTGAGCAGCGTGGGCGCCGAGAAGCGCCACGGCGTCGGTGAGATCGACGGACTCGCCCGGACCGAGGAGCAGCTCGACAGGCTGGAGGTCGCAGTCACCCATTTGCGTTGCGGGTACTTCTTCTCGAATCTCCTGCTGAGTCTCGACCAGCTCAAACAGGGCGTCCTGGCCACGACGTTCCCGCTCGACTACTCGATGCCCTGGGTCGACCCGCGCGACATCGGAGACGTCGCCGCTGCCAGGTTGCTCAACGAAGGCTGGTCAGGCCGGCGGACACAGGCTGTCCACGGGCCCTGCGACCTCACCTTCGCGCAGGTGGCGGAGATCGTCTCGGAGTCCACCGGCAGGTCGGTCGAGGCCGTGGAGATCAGCGATGACGACCTTCGCAAGACGCTCTTGAAGGGAGGGCTCGGCGCCAAGCAGGTCGAGGGGTTCGTGGGCATGCCCGCCGGCCTGAGAGAGGATTTCACGCCCGAGGACGAGCGCTCCCTCCTGACGACGACGCCCACCGGGCTCGGCGCCTGGGCACACACCGTGCTACGCCCACTTCTCGCATGAAGCGTCGCGCGACCGGAGACGACCGCCGCCCAGGGACGCGGCGTCCCTGATCCGCGGTTCGCCCGACCACAACCCACGTGCACCTCCTTGAACGGAGAAGGGCAATGACCTCGCGGCGTATGCTCCTGTCGGCCTTTGATTTCCAGGGCCCGGCTCACGTGTCCGCAGGACCGTGGCGCCATGAGAGCAACCGGGGCTACATCGGCATCGCGCTCCGCGAGCCCCGCCCCAGCGCACCCCGGCCGTCTTGCGGGCCGGCGGCTAGCCCAGGGAACAGCGACTGGCCGCTGAGCACGCCGAGGTGGTCTTCGCCAACACGCTGTCCATGGCCGGGCTCAAACGGCAGATCGACGCGGTACGGGGAAATGCCCGGTGTGGTCCGCACTCCCACCGACGAGGCAACCCAGGCCAAGGACAGGTCCTGCCGCCGCCCGGTCAGCGACGCCGGCGACAAGGAATGGACACCCCTGGGTTCCTCCTCTGCCATGGACACCCGCTGCACGGAATCGATCATCTAGGAGTCAACGTGAGCACGGATCTCGAAGAATTCGTCGACCGGCCGGGGCGGAGCGAGGAGGTCGAACGGGTCCGAAGGCTGATCGACGAGCACAACGTCAAGTACATCTACTTCCAGTTCGTCTCGGTCACCGGACGTGTGCTGGGCAAAGGCGCTCCCGCGCACTGCTGGGGGAAGTTCGCCGACACGGGCTTCCAACTCGTCTATGGCGCGACCGCCAACCTGTTCACCGACCGGTCCGGTGAGTACATCGGGTACGGCGCCGAGGCCCGGGAGCTGGTGGGCATTCCCGAACCCGAGACGTTCCGGATCCTCCCCTGGGATCCGAGCACCGCGCGCGTGTTCTGCACCCTGTTCCGAGGCCGCGAGGAAGAAGACGATCCGGGCGCCTTCCTGACTTCCGACTGCCGCGGCAACCTGAGGCGGATCCACGAAGACTTCCAGCGTGAGACCGGCCTGCGGCTGCGTATAGGCACCGAGCCCGAGATGATGTGGCTGAAACTCAATCCGGACGGTACCCCGTCCGTCGACGGCAAGACGCGGCCCTACTGCTACCACATCGACCAGTTCGCCGAGCTGCAGCCTGTGATTCATCGAGTCATCGAGTACGGCGAGGCGATGGGGCTGACGATGATCCAGGGCGATCACGAGGACGCCCCGGGCCAGTTGGAGCTGAACTTCGCATTCGACGACGCCGATGTGACCGCGGACAATCTCACCGTCTACCGGCAGATATGCCGCCAGGTAGGCCGGGAGATGAACCTGTATCCGTGCTTCATGCCGAAGCCGTTCATGGGTTCGTCCGCGAATGGGTGCCACCACAACATTTCACTGTGGCAAGGAGACGAGAACGTCTTCCTCCCTGAAGGGGACGACCCCCGGCTGCCGAGCAAGACCGGGTTGCATGCCATCGGCGGAGTTCTGGAGCACGTGGAAGCCCTGACATGTATCACCGCTCCGACGGTCAACTCCTACCGGAGGTTCTGGGATGCCGGGTTCTGGGCCCCGCTGTTCGCCGACTGGGGGTTCCAGAACCGGACCACCGCGCTGCGGGTGAGTGCCCCCGGGAGGTTCGAGTACCGCTCCGTCGACTCGGCCGTCAACCCCTACCTGTCCTGCGCGGCGCTGCTGAAAGCGATGCAGGACGGGATCCAGCGCAATCTCGACCCCGGGCCGCCCGAAGAGCGCAACATCTATGACGCGATAGCCGGCGGCAAGGAGGTCAAGAAGATCCCCTTGAACCTGGGCGACGCGCTTCGCGCTCTGGAGACCGACACAGTCGTCCAGGAGGCATTGCCCGGCGACATGTACCGCGTGTTCCACCACCACAAGAATGACGAGTGGGAGCGGTTCTGCGCCACGGTGACCGAATGGGACGTCAAGGAGTACCTCGACGTCCTTCCGTGAGTCGCATCAGAGAGGGGAGCGCATGATGCCGCGGCATTGCCTGGATCATTCATCGTCAGCAGGCAGGCCGCATCGTCTGACCCCCTTGGAGTTGGACGCGGCTGATCCTCGCCGGGTGCGAGTTCGTGATCAGATCGATCCCTATGAGGCCGGCGTCGGCAAACTGAAGCCCCGTTCCTGACGCATGCGGCCCAGTACTGCATTCCGACCCGAGAGAGGACATCATGGCCGAGAGTATTCCCGACATCCCCGGAGTATCCGCATCGGGCGAGCGCGGTGATACTCCACCCGCCGTTCGCATGTATGAAATGCTGTACAGCTCTTTGGTCAGTCAGTTGCTCATCGCGGTGGCCGAGTTGGGTGTCGCCGATGAGGTCGGCGACACTCCACGTCACGTCGACACACTGGCGGCAGCCACCGGCAGCGACGCGAACGCCCTCTATCGCGCCCTGCGGGCGTTGGCAAGCGTCGGAGTGTTCACCGAGCCGACGCCGAGGCACTTCGCCTTGACTCCGCTGGCAGAGACCCTACGCAGTGATGTGCCCGGCTCGATGCGCGACGTCGCGCGCTATGTCGGTATGCCCGAGCGCCAGAGTGCCTTCAACAATCTGATTCACAGTCTGCGCACCGGAAAGCCCTCGTTCGACCACGTGAACGGTCAGGACTGGTGGAGCTTTTTCGCCGACCGTCCGCAGGTGGCCGCCCTGTTCAACGGTGCCATGTCGAGCATGTCCCGCATGTTCAACTCGGCGACCCTCGATTCCTATGACCTTTCCGATGTGGAGGTCCTGGTCGACGTGGGAGGTGGAAGGGGGACCCTGGCCGGCACCCTGCTGGAGCGCTACCCGACATTGGGAGCCGTCGTGTTCGACCTGCCCAGGGTGGTGCAGGAAGCCGCGGCGCATCTGTCCGCGGCGGGGCTGTCCGAGCGGGTGCGGTGTGTCGGTGGCGACTTCCTGCAGTCGGTGCCCACCGGCGGCGACGCCTACGTTCTCTCGTGGATCCTCCACGACTGGGACGACAGGGACTCCGTCACGATCCTGCGCAACGTGCGGGAGGCCATGGGCGGGCGCGGCAGGTTGGTCATCATCGACGAAGTGCTCCCCGAGGGCGACGCGCCACACTTCGGCAAGTTCGAGGACATCGTGATGATGACGTTGCTGACCGGGCAGAGCCGCACTGAGGCGGAGTTCGTCGCCCTGCTCGAACAGGCGGGCCTGCGTCACGTCGAGACCCGGCCCACCTCCTCGCCCACCAGTGTCATCGTCGCAACCCCGGCATAAGGGCGACCCCCGCCCCTCCCGCCGGCATCCGCCATGTCGAGGACGCCCGGCGCGCGGCGGAGGTCGGCGTGGGATGCCGTCCCCGTCGGGGAACTGCTTGTGCGGGCCGGAGACCCCGCATCGGAGATTAAGGAATTGGCCCCCATGACAGTCAGCGGTACGCACCCGTCGCTCACGGTTCCCCTCTCGGCTGCGGCGGACACGGCGAGTCAGCCACTTCGGCCACGTTGGAGCCCGTCCTCCTGGCGCTCCTGTCCCGCGGTGCAGCAGCCGGAGTGGCCCGACGCACAGCTCATGCGGCGGGTGTCGGACACGCTGTCGACGCAGCCTCCGCTCGTCTTACCGGACGAGATCGCCGACCTGCGGCAGGCGCTCGCCCAGGTCGCTGCCGGGGAGGGCTTTCTGCTCCAAGCCGGCGACTGCGCCGAGCGCTTCAGTTCGTGTACGGAGGAGGGCGTACGCGGCAAGCTGAACATCATCCTGCAGGTCGCTCTCCTCCTCACCTATGGTTCCGGCCTGCCGGTGGTCAAGGTCGGCCGCATCGCCGGCCAGTTCGGCAAGCCACGCAGCCGGTCCACAGAGGTGGTGGGCGGAGTGGAACTGCCTGCCTTCCGCGGCGACATCGTCAATGACCCGGAGTTCACCGCAGAGGCCCGCCGACCTGACGCGGATCGCCTGCTGCGCGCCTACTTCCACTCCTCGGCGGCGTTGAACATCCTGCGTGCTCTCACCCACGGTGGCTACGCTGACCTCGGGCAGGCTCACGCCTGGAACCAGGAGTTCGTTCGGCGCAGCCCGGCTGGTCGGCGCTATGAGAGCGTGGCCGACGACATCACTCGTGCACTGCGCTTCATGTCCGCATGCGGGGTGGACACCCGCTCGCTGGCGGAGCTGCACCAGGTCCAGTTCTACACCTCGCACGAGGCTCTGCTGCTTCCTTATGAACAAGCGCTGATCAGGTATGAGGAGAGCCGGGGGGCCTGGTTCGACACCAGCGCGCACATGCTGTGGGTCGGTGAACGAACGCGCCAGCTCGACGGTGCCCATGTCGAGTTGCTGTCCGGCATTGACAACCCGATCGGTGTCAAAGTGGGCCCGTCCGCCACTCCGCATCAACTGCGTGCTCTGTGCGAACGCTTGGATCCCGAGCGTACGGCTGGGCGTCTGACGCTGATCAGCCGATTGGGGGCCGGACGAGCGGAAAAGGTACTGCCACCGCTGCTGCGTGCCGTACGGAACGCCGGTCACACCCCGGTTTGGGCGTGCGACCCGATGCACGGCAACACATTCGTGTCCGAAAGTGGCTACAAGACGCGCCGCCTGGCAGATATTGCCACCGAGATTGCAGAGTTCTTCTCCGTGCACAAGGAAGAAGGAACACACCCGGGCGGGATCCACCTTGAACTCACCGGCGACGACATCACGGAATGCCTGGGCGGAGATCTGGAGGAAATTCTCGATGATCACCTCGGTACTCGTTACGAGACGGCTTGCGATCCGCGTCTGAACGCGGCCCAGTCGATTGAACTGGGATTTCGAGTAGCCGAGTTCCTGCGGGAGAGCCGTCCTGGGTAGCGGAGATCGGGCCGTCGCCGTCTCGCTCAACGACAACCATCCACCTCACTCGACAACCACCGGCCAACAGCCACACAAGGGCACACCCACATAGACAGGATCAGAGGGAAATGGTGAAGAACAACATAACGATCCGAACCGAGCGGCACCCGCGACTGGCCACGGAGGCCGCCGCACGGGGCGTCACCATCTGGAACTACCTGTACCGCGAACCGCAGCTCTACGAAGCGGTCTTCCACGGCCCCGACCGCTCCTATCTCGACTGCTGCCGCCAGATGTTGGCCCTCCGAGGCGCTCCGGCCCGGATCCTCGACATCGGCTGCGGCACTGGGCGGGACCTCGCGATGCTCGCTGCCGACGGGCACCAGTGCACCGGCATCGACTTCCAGCCCGCGATGATCGACTACGCGTCGACAACGTACCCCGGACCCACATTCGTGGCAGCCGACATGCGCACCTTCGACCTCGGCACCACCTTCGACCTCATCACCAGCTTCGGGTTTCCCCTGTCGAACCTGCACTCCCACAGCGACATAGTCGGAGCACTGAGGCGTCTGGCGGCGCACTGCGCCCCGGGCGCTCGCCTCCTGCTGGAGACCGTGAACGGCTACGCCTGGGACACCCTGCGCCGCCACTTCACGATCGACACCGCGGGTGTGCAGGCGACCGGCCACGCCGACTACGACCTCGACCGCGGCCGTCAGCTCCTGACCCGCCGCCGGCACTGGACGTTCGCCGACGGCTCCGAGGAGGACGACTTCGTGCAACTGCGTCAGTTCTTCCCCGCAGAACTGACGGCCCTGCTCACCGACGCAGGCTTCACCGTCACCGGCGTCTACGACAACGTCGAATTAAGCCCGTCCGATCTCACCGGCCCCGAGCTGATCGCGCTCGCGACCTTCGCCCGGTGACCGGAACACACGACGCGACAGCGCACCGGCTGCTGCCCCAGCGGGGACGCCCCTGGGGGAGCGAGCCCGCGCTGACCGTCGCCTACGCACAGGTCAAGAAAGCGGCCGCTCTCGCCAATGCCGATACCGGTGTGCTTTCAGCAGAGCTCGCTGGCGCGATCACGACAGCCGCCGACGAGGTGATCGCCGGGCGTCACACCTCGCTGCTCACCGCCGACCTCCTCGCCGGCGGGGGCGGCATCGGCCTCAACATGGAACTGAACGAACTGCTGGCCGGGCGGGCGGCCGAACTGCTCGGCAGACAGGTCCATCCACTCGACGACGTGAACGCCTGCCAGTCGACGAACGACACCCTGCCGACCGCACTCAACCTGGCGCTGCACACCGAGCTCACCGCCGCAGCACAAGCCGTGGACACTCTCGCCGACAACCTCCGCTCCTGGGCCGCCGCCCACGAGGGAATCGTACGAACGGCTCGCACGTGCCTGCGCGACGCGCTGCCCGTGACCTTCGGACAGACCTTCCGCGGATACGCGCAGACCATCAACCGCTGCGGCACGGACCTGCACGCCAGCGCTGCCGAATGCCTCTCCACACCGCTCGGCGCCACGGCCGTCGGCACCGGCGTCGGCGCCGCACCGGGATTCGACGAAGCCGTACACCGACACCTCGGTGAGGTGACCGGGCTACCGGTACGCGCCCACCCCGCCCCCTTGGCCCAGTTGCAGCACGGTGACCACCTGAGCACTGCTGCGACGATCAGGAACGCTGCCGTCCAGCTCGCGAAGCTCGCCCAGGACTTGCGGTTGCTGGCCTCGGGTCCGCGTGGCGGCTTCGGCGAGTTGGTGCTCCCCGCCCTCCAAGACGGCTCCTCGATCATGCCCGGCAAGATCAACCCCGTCGTCCCCGAGACCGTGATCCAGATCGGCTTCCAGATCCGCGGCAACGACCAAGCGGTCACAGCCGCCATGGCCGCCGCTGATCTGGACCTCAACGTCTGGGAGACCGTCATCGCTGCCAACCTTCTGGACTCCTGCGGCCTGCTCACCGCCGCCGCCCGTCTGCTCGCCGACCGCTGCGTGCACGGCATGCGCCCTGATCACCTCATGGAACCAGAACGCTCCCTGGGCCTGTCCGCAATCGTCGCCGCCTTCTACGGCCACGAAGCCGGCGCCCGGGTCGCCCACCTCGCAGCAGCCACCGGCCGCACCATCGAAGAGGCAATGGTCGAACTCAACATCGCCGACCCAGCGACCGCGCACATCCTGTGCGATCCCGCACTCCTCACAAACCCCGCCCCGGACCGGACACTCCTCGACCGTGCGCTCGACCAGCTGACCGAGCGCATCAGACAGCAAGCAAAGGGTGCCGAGCAGGAAATTGCCGCGATGCTTCACGACGCTCCAGCCGACGGAACTGCCTTCGGCCTGCTGCACAAACTGTTCGGCGCGGCTCCCGGATCCCGCCGCACCGCCCTGGCACACGTCTGCTTCGTCTGGGCCCAGAGCTTCGATGGCATGCCGACCCCGACTCCGAACGGCAGAAGTGAGGAGACCGGACTCGACATCCTCGCCGAAGTCGCCCGCGTCCGGCTCCGCCCTCACTGGATCAAGGACCGCTATCCGACCTTGCTCGCGGCACAAGAACTCGCAGCCCTCCTTGCCAACTGCATGACCTCTCGGCTCGGGAACAGGGTGTTCCCGTAGACCCTTGCGGATTCACGGCCCGATCCGCGATTCCTGGAACCCAAGCCGCAGGGGGCACGCCCCGGTCGATCACGCATGGTCGAAGACCAGAACCGGCTTGATGGTCTCGCCGTGGTGCACGTCGGCTGCCGCCTTGTTGATGTCGGCGATGGAGTACTGGCGTACCAACGTGTCCAGGGGCAGGCGGCCCTGCCGGTGCAGGGAGGTGAGAAGCGGGATGAGAGCCTCCGGATCTGCGTCGCCCTCGGTCACTCCGACGATCTTCTTGCCGGCGAGGATGTCGGTCACGTCCACGGGCAGCTCGGTCCCCATGGGAGCCGCGCCGACTACGGCACAGGTACCGCGGGCGCCGAGAGAGTCGATCGCGGAGCGCAGGACGGTCATGTTCGCCGTGGTGTCGATCGCGTAGTCCAGGCCCGCTCCGCCGGTGATTTCCCGCAGCACCGCGGACACGTCGTCGGTGGCCGCGTGCACCGTGTGCGTCGCCCCGAGTTCCTTGGCCAGGGTCAGGCGGGATTCGACCCTGTCCACGGCGACGACGGTACCCAGGGGACTGAGGACTGCTGCCATCAGCGCCGCGAAGCCCACCGCGCCCACTCCGAAGATGGCCAGCGAGCTGCCGGGAGACGGCTTGAGGACGTTCAGCACGGTCCCGGCACCCGTCTGGATACCGCAGCCCAAGGGGGCGAGGAGCTCAAACGGCATGTCGTCGTCAACACGCACGACACTGCGCTCGTCGGCCAGCGCATGGGCGGAGAAGGAGGACTGGCCGAAGAATCGCCCGCCGATCGGCTGCCCGTCGCGACTCAGCGGATGGGTTCCGTCGGTGCGGACTCCGCCGTTGAAGATGTTGGCAGGGATCCAGGTCGCGCAGTAGGCGGGGTGGCCGGCGCGGCAGTGGGAGCACCGCCCGCAGGAGGTGAAGGACAGGACGACATGATCGCCCGGCCTGACTCGGGTCACATCGCCGCCGACGCGTTCGACCACTCCGGCACCCTCGTGACCGAGCACACCGGGAAGGGCGAACGGGAGGTGGCCGGCCTGGACAGTGAGGTCGGTGTGGCACAGCCCGGTCGCGAGCACGCGAACCAGCACCTCATTCGGGTGCGGTTCGTCGAGTTGGATCTCCTGGAGAGCGAAAGCGGCACCTGGTGCCTCCAAGACGGCGGCTAAGGTTGTGGTCATCTGCTCGTCCTGTTCTGTGCTGCGTTGCACGTGGATGGGACGGGGGCCTGCCTCCTGGGCCCAGTGGGAACGGGGCAGCGTTCGTGACGAGCTCGCTGACGACGAGTTCCGCGTCCAGGGCCGGAGAGGCGGGCACGGGCGGGCCGTTCAGCGGGAAGCGGGCGAGAAAGGCGCGCACAACGCGGCGGGCCTCAGCGCCGCCTGATTCTCAAGTGGAATGATCATGTAGGGCTCTTTCATGCTGCTCGCCGCTCTCGAGGGGCATGTGCCTCGCGTCTACCCCCGGAGCGAACCGCGCACACCGGAGCAGGACCGCGTGACGCCCACCCCCTTCGGATGAGTCTGGCGGTGCCGTCGTCGCCGACCATGGTGAGATCACCGGCGACTCCATCGCGGGCACCTACGAGCAGGCCCGCGCCGACCTCGACGCCGTCGAGAAGCTGGGCATCTCCTGCACCGCTGTCGTCCAGGGGCTGGAGACGGAGGGCATCCACAAGTTTCCGCAGTCCTGGGAACCCTGCTGAGCGCCGTCCGCGGCGCCCGCCACGCCGTGACGGGTGACACCCCTGCGTGGCTCGCTGCCGATGGTCAGCATGAAGGGCAGGGAACGCACGGGATGCGCCAGGCCTGCGCCCAGCCCTGATTGCTGCGACGGCTCCTGCTCGCTTCCGTCCGACCCTGATCGCCTTCCGCTCGGTTCCGGCACATTCGTTTGGAAAATGCCAAAGCCTTCACCTGGACCGAGTACGTTCCGTAGTGTCGTGCTCACGTTCGCGGGAACGGCCGTGCAGGGGAGGGGGATTCGGCGTGCCCGGAATCGACGAGAGTCTGCTGGAGGCCATGCGGCTGCCCGGTGCGCGAGGGGCGGCGGTGGTCGACTGGATCAGCGGTCTGGCCCTGGGCGCGGTGGGTGACGCACCGGGCGGCGACCTGGAGGCGGCGGCCGCGGAAACCGCCGAACTCGCCCGTCTCGCCACGGAGAGCGGCGTGTTCGCCCCGGCCGGTGGCGACGCGGGCGGAGCGTCCGGCAAGGAACCACCTGTACAGGACCTGATCATCACGAACACCGACTCGTACCACCTGCTCAGGTTCGTCACCACGACTTTCGACAGCACCGTGTTCCTGCACTTATGGCTCGACCGCGGCGAGGGCAACCTCGCCCTGGCCCGCATCCGGCTGGCCGAGATGGCGGACAGACTGGTGCTCGGATGATCACGCCGACCCGGACCGCACGCACGGACGAACCGGCCTCGGCCCTGCTCGGCACCCTTGCCGCACAGGGCGCGAGCGGCGCCCTGTCGACCGAGGCGGGAATCGTCTACCTGGCCGCGGGACACGTCGTCCATGTCGAATCCGCCCTCACCCCCGACATCGGCGATCTGCTCACCCACAGCGGCGCACTCGCCCCGGACGGCTGGTGGGAGGCCATCGACGAGGCCGGCCGCGAGTGCCGCGTCGGCCGTCGGCTGGTGGACAGCGGCCACCTCGCCGCGGGCGCGCTCGAACTGTGCCACCTGGGCGCCCTCTTCGACGCGGCGTACTTCGTCCTCGCCCACGACGGACCGGCCCTCCGCTTCCGCCCCGGCGCCGCGCACTGGCTCGGCGCGGTCCGTTCCGTGCCGGTGGACAGCGTCCTGCGCGAGTCGAGACGCCGCCGTGAACTGCTGCACCGCATATGGCCCGAACCCGCCATCGACCTCGCCCCGCTCGCCCGCGTCCCCGGCACGGACCCGGCGGACCTGCCGGCCCGCCGCAGCCGCACCCTCGCCCAGGTCGACGGTGTCCGCACCGCCGCCCAGATCGCCACCGCCCTCGCCAGCCGCACCTTCCACACCCTCGTGGAACTCCGCCGCCTGGCCGCCGCCGGGCTGATCGCCCCCAAAGTCCCCGCCCCCGCCGACGCCCCTTCCTCCGCCAACACCCCAGCCTCTGCTCCCGCCACCGCCCTTGCCCCCGCACCCGTGTCCGCCGAGCCGGGCCCCGCCCCTCGTCCCACGGCACCGGACGAGCCCGACACCGCACTGCTGCGACGGCTCCTGCACGCCTTGGAGGCACTGTGATCCGCGCGCGACGACAGCGTGCCGAAAGGAGACTGCTCATGGCCGTCGAGACCGACGTCCTCGACGAACTGCGTCGGCTCCGCACCCGCATACCCCGCCTGACCGGTTCGCTCGCGGCCACCGTCGACGGACTCGTCCTCTCCCACGACGTCCCGGACACCGAACCGGAGGGACTCGCGGCGCTCACCGCCGCCGCCCTCGGCGTCGCCCACCGCATGACCGACGCCGCCGCTCGCGGCGACTTCCGCGAACTGCTGGTGCGCGGCTCCGGAGGCTACGTCGCCACCTACGCGGCCGGGACGACCGCGGTCCTCACCCTCCTCGCCGAGGACCGCGTCAACGTAGGCCGCCTCCACCTGGAGGGCCGGCGCGCCGGCGCCCGGATCGCCGACCTGGTGGCCACGCACGTCGGGCCGGGCACCGGCCGCCACGCCGACCGGCCCGCGCCCGCCGAACACCTCGCGGCCGCGCCTCCGGCCACGGCCCGCCCCATCGGCACCCTCCCGGTCCGCACGCCGCAGCGGCCCACCCACCAGCCGCGCCCGCAGACCGGCATCTGAGCCACCCGAGCCACCCGACCCACTGAGCCACCCGAACCACCGGAATCACCGGCCCACCGAAGAAACACCGAACGAAAGGAACCGCCCGCATGGCCAACACGGAGACCGCGCTGAAGGAATGCCTGAGCTCCATCGACGGAGCGACGGCCGTGGCACTCGTCGACTACACCAGCGGCATGGCGCTCGGCACCCTCGGCGGCAGCAAGGACTTCAACCTGGAAGTCGCCGCCGCCGGCAACACCGACGTCGTACGGGCCAAGCTGCGCACCATGGAACTCCTGGGCCTGAAGGAGGAGATCGAGGACATCCTGATCACCCTGAACTCCCAGTACCACCTCATCCGTCTGCTCAGGGGACGCGGCGGCAGCGGACTGTTCCTGTACCTCGTGCTCGACGCGAGCCGCGCGAACCTGGCGATGGCCCGCCACCAGCTCCGCCGGATCGAGAACGACCTGGAGGTCTGAGCCGGCACCACCGGACGGGAGCCCTCCGCCACGGACACGTCGCGGAGGGCCCCGGCATGCCGGGAGCCGGCGCCTACGGTGGGTCCCATGACGGACCCCTGGACGTGCTCGTGGTGGGCGCGGGGGCTGCCCAGCCCGAAATCCTAGGCGGGAAGACCCTTCAGCCACTCGATCAGCAGTCGGTTGGTCTCGGCGGGACGCTCCTGCTGGAGGAAGTGTCCGCAGCCGTCGAGGATGTGAGAAGCCGTCAGTGCGGGCAGCGTGGTCGGGTACGCCGCGATCGCGTCGGACAGCCAGGTCGTGGACGCGTCCAGACCGCCGCCGATGAACAGCGACGGCTGCGTGACGGGGGCGCCGGCGAAGTCCGCCAGGTCCTCCCAGTCCCGGTCCATGTTCCGGTAGCGGTTCAGGGCGCCGGTCATGCCCGTGCGCTCGAACTCCCCGGCGTAGACGTCGAGATCGGCCTCGCTCAGCCAGTGCGGCAGCCGGCCCACGGGGAAGCGGTCGCGCAGCCGGCCTCCGCGCGCCACGAAGTGCGGGTCGGCCTCCGGCATCGTGTCCGGGGACAGTGCCGCGTAGAAGCCCCCGAGCCAGCCGCGCACATCGGGCTCGATCTCCGCCTCGGCCCGGCCGGGCTCCTGGAAGTAGGAGACGTAGAACTCCTCCTCGCCGCCCATCCGCGCGAAGACCTCGCTGGGTCTGGGCCCGCCGGGCGGGGTGTAGGGCACGCTCAGCAGCGCGACCGCGCGGAACACGTCCGGCCGGACCAGCGCGGACGTCGCGGCGATGGTCGCGCCCCAGTCGTGCCCGACGAGCACAGCGGACCGCTCGCCCAGCGCCTCCACGACGGCGACGGTGTCGGCCACCAGCTCGAGCATCCGGTAGGCGTCCACCTGCGCGGGCCGGGACGAGCGCCCGTAGCCGCGCACATCGACGGCCACCGCGCGGTAGCCCGCGGCGGCCAGGGCCGGCAGCTGGTGCCGCCAGGCGTACCAGGACTCGGGGAACCCGTGCAGGAGCAGGACCAGTGGCCCGTCACCCTGCTCGACGAGGTGAAGGCGGCCGGCCGGTGAAGGCACCAGGCGATGGGTGTGGTCGACGGCGGACGTCTGCGGCATGGATCCTCCCGCATTCCGGAAAGGGGCGCTCGGTCCATCGATCATGCAGCGCCCGCCGCGACGCACACCAAGCCTGTTGCCGGTTCGGCAAAAGGCTCAGCCGTGGAAGGTGATGTACCCGTTGCGGTCCTTGTCGGAGCCGCTCTGGGTGTACGAGTGCACGTCGGCGCGGCTGCCGGACGGCTTGTACACGTAGATCGTGTCCTTGTCGTTGTTCCACATGAAGTTGCAGTTGTCGCGGTACACGACGTTGTTCGCGTCGGAGTCGGTCCCGTTGCCGCCGCGCAGCTTCACGTAGTCACCCGGCTGGAGCGTGTGGCTCGCGGTGAAGGTGAACTTGTTCCCCGCGGCGTCCTTCACGACGTACCCCTTGAGGTTCACCGTCGTCGACCGCGAGTAGTTCTTGATGGTCAGGTACTCCTCGTCGGTGTTCCCCGTCGAGCAGCGGTTGGAGTCCCTCCCGGGCGCGTCGTACTGGATGCCGCGGATCTTCAGCGCGGAGTCGTACTCGGCGGCCTGGGCCGGAACCGCCGTGAGGGCGGTCAGTGTTCCGGCAGCGACGGCCGTGGCCGCGACAAGGCGTATACGCATGGACGTTCGTCCCCCCTGCATGGCCCTCTGGTGAAGGCAATGTGATGGTTCGGTGAAGCATCCGGATCGTACACGGTTCAAGCACGCATAAGGGCGGGTCCGGTGACATTGCCACCGGACCCGCCCGCGGGGTGTATACGGCGTCAGGCGCCGCTGGCCCGCAGCATGTCCTCACGCTCGACGAGCTTCACGCGCTCGCGTCCTTCCGGCTCGCCCAGCGCCTTCTCCGCGGCGTCCAGCCGGTACCAGCCGTCCCACGTGGTGAAGCGGATGTTCCGCTCGGCGAGGAACGCGTCCACGGCCTCGAGGCCGGGGGAGGCGGGCGTGTGCAGCCGGCCGTTCGCGTAGTCGTCCAGCAGGTTGGCCACCGTCTCGTTCGCGTCGCCCTTGGTGTGGCCGATGAGGCCCACCGGGCCGCGCCGGATCCAGCCGGTGACGTACGTGGACTGCAGGTGCTCGCCGGTCTCCTGCATGACCCGGCCGCCCTCGTCGGGGACGGTGCCGGAGTCGAGGTCCCAGGGCAGCTTGGGGAGTTTGTCGGATAGGTAGCCGACGGCACGGTAGACCGCGCCGACGTCCCAGGTCTTGAACGTGCTCGTGCCCTTGACGTTGCCGGTGCCGTCGAGTTCCGTGCGCTCGGTGCGCAGGCCGACGACCTTGCCGTCCTCGCCCAGGATCTCCACCGGCGACTCGAAGAAGTGCAGGAAGAGCTTGTGGGGCCGGTCGCCGACGTCCCGGATCGCCCAGTTCTCCAGGGTCTTGGCGACCATGTCGGCCTGCTTGTTGCCGCGCCGGGTCGCGATCGAGCCCTCGTCGTAGTCGATGTCCTCGGGGTCGACGATGACCTCGATGTTGGGGGAGTGGTCCAGCTCCCGCAGCTCCATCGGGCTGAACTTCGCCTGCGCCGGGCCGCGGCGGCCGAACACGTGGATCTCCTTGGCCCGGTTGGCCTTCAGACCCTCGTAGACGTTCGGCGGGATCTCCGTCGGAAGCAGCTCGTCCGCCGTCTTGGCGAGGACGCGCGCGATGTCGAGCGCGACGTTGCCGACGCCGAGCACGGCGACCTTCTCCGCCTCCAGCGGCCAGGTGCGCGGCACGTCCGGGTGGCCGTCGTACCAGGACACGAAGTCCGCGGCGCCGTAGGAGCCGCCGAGGTCGATGCCCGGGAGGGACAGCGCCCGGTCCGCCGTCGCGCCGGTGGCGAAGATCACGCCGTCGTAGAACGCGCGCAGGTCGTCCAGGCTGATGTCGGTGCCGTAGTCCACGTTGCCGAAGAGCCGGATCTGCGGCTTGTCGAGGACCTGGTGCAGGGCGGTGATGATGCCCTTGATCCGCGGGTGGTCGGGCGCGACGCCGTAACGGATCAGGCCGAACGGCGCCGGCATGCGCTCGAAGATGTCGATGGACACGCCGGGTTCGGCGGCCACCTGGGACTTGAGCAGGGCGTCGGCGGCGTAGATCCCGGCGGGGCCGGATCCGACGATGGCTACCCGCAGGGGGCGGGGCATGGTCAGGTTCCCTTCGAGCGGCGACAAGTGATCTCGCCGTGAAGCCTAAACTGAGGCATGCCTAAGTTGGTACGCGGGTCCGGTCTATGAGCTCATAAGGCGACTTTATGGCCGACCGTAGGTGGCCTTATGGGCGACCGTAGACGGCCTTGCTGGCCCGCTCACGGCAACGGCTGCTCCGCCCAGATCACCTTGCCGGCGGGCAGATAGCGCGTCCCCCAGCGCTCGGCGAGCTGCGCGACCAGGAACAGCCCCCGCCCGCCCTCGTCCGTCATCGTCGCGTACCGCAGCCGCGGCGACGTGCTGCTGCTGTCGGAGACCTCGCAGATCAGGTTGCGGTCGCGCAGCACCCGGACGTGGATGGGACCGCCGCCGTACCGCAGCGCGTTGGTGACCAGCTCGCTCAGGATCAGCTCCGTGGTGAACGTCAGCTCGTCCAGTCCCCACTGAGCCAGCTGCCGGGTGACCGCCGCCCGTACCTCGCCCACGGCCGCCGGGTCGGCCGGCACCGGCCACTCGGCGACCCGGTCGGGGGCGAGCGCCCGGGTGCGGGCGACGAGCAGGGCGATGTCGTCGCTGGAGCGGGCCGTGAGCTGCGAGTCGAGGACGGTCCGGCAGGTCTCCTCGGGGGACTGGCCGGCCCGGCCCAGCGCGTCGCGCAGCATGTCGAGACCGACGTCGATGTCCCGCTGCCGGTCCTCGACCAGCCCGTCGGTGTAGAGGACGAGCCGGCTGCCCTCCGCCAGCTCCAGCTCCGCCGTCTCGAACGGCAGACCGCCGAGCCCGAGCGGGGGACCGGCGGGCACGTCGGGGAACTCGACACTGCCGTCGGGGTGGACCAGCGCCGGCGGGGGATGCCCCGCCCGTGCCACGGTGCAGCGCCGGGAGACCGGGTCGTACACGGCGTACAGACAGGTCGCGCCGGTGACCGGGGCGCTTCCCTCCTCCTCCGTCTCGTCCTGGTCGATGCGGCCGACCAGCTCGTCCAGCAGGGCGATGAGTTCGTCGGGCGGCAGGTCGAGGGCGGAGAAGTTGTGCACCGCGGTGCGCAGCCGCCCCATGGTCGCCGCCGCGTGCAGCCCGTGGCCCACGACGTCCCCGACCACGAGCGCGACCCGGGCGCCCGACAGTGGCAGCACGTCGAACCAGTCGCCGCCCACGCCGGCCTGCGCGGGCAGGTAGCGGTAGGCGATCTCCAGGGCGTCCTGCTCGGGCAGGTTCCGCGGGAGCAGGCTGCGCTGGAGCGTGACCGCCATGCTGTGCTCGCGGGTGTAGCGGCGCGCGTTGTCGATGGAGACGGCGGCCCGCGCGACCAGTTCCTCCGCCAGGGCCAGTTCGTCCGTGTCGAAGGGCTCCGGCTTCTCGCAGCGCCAGAAGCTGACCACGCCGAGCAGCAGGGAGCCGGCCCGCAGCGGCACGGTGATCAGGGAGTGGATGCCGTACTCCACGATCTGCGCGGAGCGCTCGAAGTCCTGTGCCTGCCAGCCTGGGGCCTCGCTCAGCCGGGGTTCCAGCACCGGCCGGCCGGTGTCGAGGCTGCGGCCCTGCGGAGAGGAGTCGACGAACCTGATCCGCTCGCCGACCGGGTAGAGGGGAGCGTCCTTGCGGACCCCGCTGAGGGCCGCACGGCTGAGCGCGGTCGCCGCGTCGGGCTGTCCGCCGCCCAGGACGGCGTCGAAAAGGTCGACGGTGGCGAAGTCGGCGAACCGGGGCACCGCCAGCTCGGTCAGCTCCTCGGCCGTGCGGGTCACGTCCAGGCTGGTGCCGATGCCCACCCCGGCGTCGTACAGCATGTTGAGCCGTTCCCGCGCGGTCTCGGCCCGGCCGGACAGGGCGCGCAGCTCGGTGGAGTCGCGGAGTGTGGCGACGCTGCCGGGCGGGACGCCCGCACGGTCCGTGGTGCGCTGGTTGACGGCGAGGAGCCGGTCCCCGACGAGATGCACCTCGTCGGTGGCGTCGCGCCCGGAGGCCAGCAGCTCGGCGGTGCCGGGGTCGAGCCCCAGGCTGAGCACGTGCCGGCCCTCGGCGTCGGTGGGCAGTCCGAGCAGCCGGTGCGCCTCGTCGTTGGCGAGCAGCAGGGTGCCCCCGTCGTCGACGATGAGCACGCCCTCCCGGACGGCGTGCAGCACGGCGTCGTGGTGTTCGTACATCCGGGTCATCTCATGTGGCCCGAGCCCGTGCGTCTGGCGCAGCAGCCGCCGGCTCACCAGCGCGGCACCCGCCGTCGCCAGGGCGAGCGCCGCCGCGGCGGCGGACAGCACGAGCGGCAGCTGACGATCGGCGGTCCCGCCGATGTTCTTGGTCGTGACTCCCGCGGACACCAGCCCCACGACCTGCCCGTCGGCGTCCTTCACCGGCACCACGGCCTGGACAAGGGGGCCGATGGTGCCTTCGATCTCCTCGGTCACCGCCTTCCCGGCCAGCGCGGGCGCGATCGTCCCCACGAACTTCTTCCCGATGCGGTCCGGCTTGGGGTGCGAGTAGCGGATCCCGTCGGTGTTCATGACGACGATGAAGTCGACCTTCGACTGCTCACGGGCGGCCTCGGCCCGCGGCTGGAGCACCGCCGCCGGGTCGGGGCCCTCCAGCGCCTCGACCGTGCCCGGCGCGTTGGCGAAGGTCTCCGCGACGGCGAGGGAACGGTTGCGGGCTTCCTGGGTCGTGTCGTGCCGCACTTGCAGGACCAGCGCCACGACGGCCGCCACCACCAGCAGCAGCACGATCACCACGACGAGCAGGAACACCTGTCCGGCGACGCTGCGTCCGCCCAGCACCGACCGCAGTCCCGCCACCGGTTGCCACCGCGACGGGCCCGCCTCCCGCCGCTGCCGAGCGGACGGCGCAGCGCCGGGCCGCAGGGGCGCTCGAGTCCCGGATCGACCCAAGAGTCGGACCATGTGCCATGTCTACACTGCCCGGCCGCGCGAGGCGAGGGGCATCACCCATGGTGGCAGGGGGTCCTCACCGTTTCGTCACGACTCCCGGCGCACGGGCGCCCGCATACTGTCAGGCGCTCAGGGAACGGGCGAGCTCGGTCGTGGCCCGGGCGATCTCCGAGTCCTCGTCCGCCATCAGCCGGCCGAGCTCACCGCGCCGGGCCCGCACCGCCTGGCGGGCAGCACGCTCCCACACCACCGGGTTCTCCCGGCGGTTCAGCAGCTTGGGATAGACGGCGGCGGTGCTCTCCCACTGCCGGGCGTCGGCGATGCTCTTGAGCAGCCGGATGATCTGAGCACGGCAGGTCACCTGCGGCAGTTTCGCCAGCTCCCACAGGAAGGGAACCGTGGCGGCCGTCGCCTGCTCCACGACGAAGCCGAACTGGCAGATCCGCCTGCGCAGGTCGTCGAGAGCCGAGCGGGCCGTGTCGGCGTCACCCCAGGCGATGCCGTTGAGCAGGAGGGGAATGGCCGCCGCAGAACCGGTGGAGTCCTGGATGTCGCCCCAGGGCACTCGGTCCAGGGCCGTGAGCGGCGTGGTCCGGGCGACCCCGGACGGGGCGTCGGGGCGCTGTGGGCGCTCGCTGCTCGGGTGTTCCGTCGAAGCGCTGCGCATGGCGAGGGGCCTTTCCGCGGCAGTCGTGTCAGATGGGTGGACAGGTGGACAACCTGGCCCAGACCGTCTTGCCCGCCGGAGGGCGGGGGGTCCAGCCCCACTCCTCGGACAGGGCGTCGACGATGCCCAGGCCCCTGCCGTGCTCCGCCAGGGCGGAGCCGGTGGGGGCGTACACGGGCGGGTGGTCGTCGGGGTCGGAGACGGTGACCAGCAGGTGCGTGGGATCCAGGAGGAATCCGAGCCGGATCTCCGGCGCGGCCGGCGCACCGGTCGTGCCCGCCGTCCCCGGCGCCGCGTGCGTCGCGGCGTTGGCGGCGAGTTCGGTGATGACGAGGGTCGTGTCGTCGCAGCGGTGGTCGAGCGACCAGAAATGCAGCGTCTCGCGGGTGAAGGACCGGGCGCGCGCGAACCCTTCCCTGCTGCACTCGACGCGCAGGGCGGCCGAGGCGGCCAGGGCCCCGGAGGGCTGCGGCATCGTCTCCGGCATCGGGGGCGGGGTGCCGTACGGCATCGCCTCGTACGGCGTCAGCGCGGGCGGACCGGGCGGGAATCCGGTGCTCGTGGCGGGTGCGGCTGCTTGTGCGGCAGCCCCACTGGGCGGCCGGAGCACGTGGTGCGCAGCTGATGACACGGCATCTCCCCGATGCGAGGTCAGGACGCGGCGTCACCACGGGGGTTGACGCCGCGGCTATTATCCACGCTGAAGGCGCCCCCGTGCAATTGCACGCGAAATTGCGTGAGAATCAAGCCGTGTTGGGTACCCGAGCCGGGACGTGAACCAGAAACAGCAAGGAGACCGCGGTGCCACCAGTGCAGAACGGAGTGCAGGCAAGCTCGTTGGACGCCTGCTGGATCAAGAGCCGGCACAGCAACGCCGAGGGCAACTGCGTCGAAGTCGCCCCTCTCGTCGACGGCGGGATCGCGATGCGCAACTCCCGTGACCCCGACGGGCCCGCGCTCGTCTACACGGCGGCGGAGGTGGCGGCGTTCCTGGCCGGGGCGAAGGACGGCGAGTTCGACCACCTGCTGTGAAGCCCGCGCGGTGAAGCGGAGCTCAACTCCCCATTTCCATGGGGCCGCTCGGAGGGATGCGAGCACGCCCGGCGGAGTGCGATAGTGTAAATCGCCCTTGTGCCGGTCTGCTGGGAGTCAGGATGTCCGCCGCGTCGCATCGCATCTCCCGCCTGGAACCCTACCTGGACAGGCCCGAGCCTGCGCCGACTCTGCTGAAGATGCTGGTCGGCGTACAACTGGCCGGCTTCCGTGAGGACGCCGGGCTCGCCCAGGACCAGGCGGCGCGCGCTGTCGGCTTCAGTGCCGCGAAGCTGTCCCGCATCGAGTCGGGCAAGGGCCGCCGCCCGCCGACGGAGAACGACGTCCGTGCGCTGCTCCAGCTGTACGGCACCGACGACTACGAGGCCTCGGTGCTGCTCAAGCTGTTGCAGCGCGCCGGCGAGCCGGGCTGGTGGCAGCGGTACGACAAGCGGCTGATGCCCGAGTGGTTCGACCGCCTGGTCGGGCTCCAGGAGGCCGCCGCCACCATCCGTACCTTCGAGATCCAGTACGTGCCCGGCCTGTTGCAGACACCCGCCTACACCAGGGCTGTGGTGGAGCGGGGCCTGCCGAACGCGCCGTCCGGCGAGGTGGAGCGGCGCGTCGAACTCCGCAGGCACCGGACGCGGTTGCTCTTCCGGCCGGACGCACCGCAGCTGTGGGCGGTCATCGACGAGTCCGTGCTGTTGCGTGTCCTGGGCAGCACGGAGGTGATGCGGGAGCAGCTCGCGCACCTCGTCGAGATGGCCGAACGCCCCAATGTGACACTGCAGATCGTCCCGCTGAACGTCACGAACGCCTCGGCGCCCGCCATCCCGGTGACGTATCTGCGCTTCGGCGGCCTCGACCTGCCCGACGTGGTCTACCTGGAGCACATCAAGAGCGCGAACTTCCTCGAGGACCGCGACGAGACGGAGGAGTACCGGATCGCGCTCGACCGCCTCGCGGACGAGGCGCTCAAGCCCCGTGACTCCCTGGACCTGCTGCGTACGACGATGGCTCAGCGCTACGCCTGACACGCGAGTGCCGCGTGCGGGACGACTGGCGTCCCGCACGCGGCAGCTGGGTCACCGCCCGGGGAATCAGCGTCACTTCTCCAGGGGAAGCCGCCCCACACCGCCGAACTCGATCCACTCGTGCGTGAGCTGACGGGGTGCCACCTCGGTGTCCGGACGCCACGTGGACACCTCCACCAGCCCGGGCTCCAGGATCTCCAGACCCTCGAAGTACGTGGCGACGTCCTTCTCCTCACGCACGCGTCCCCAGTGCCCCTGGGTCGCCTGGTCCATGAAGTTCGTGACGAAGGCACGGACCTCGGGGTCCTCGCTCACCAGCTGGCACATCACCAGGAAACTGCCGGGCGCGAGCCGCTCCCGGACGCGGCGGGCCACCGCCAGCGGCCCGTCGGTGTCGCTGTCCGGGATGCAGTGGAACACCGAGTTGAACAGCACGCACACCGGCTGGGAGAAGTCGATCAACCGCTTGGTGTCGGGGTGGTCGAAGATCAGGTCGGTCTCGCGCATGTCCGCGTGGATGACGCTGGTGCGCTCGTCCTGCTCCAGCAGCGCACGGCCGTGGACCAGCACCATCGGGTCGTTGTCGACGTACACCACGTGGGTCGAGGGGTCGATGCGCTGGGCGACCTGGTGCACGTTGTCCTGCGTCGGCAGGCCGGATCCGTGGTCCAGGTACTGCCGGATGCCGTACTCCTCGGAGAGGGTCCGCACGACCCGCTGGAGGAAGCGCCGGTTGTTCAGGGCCAGGCGGCGCGTGCTGGGCACGACCTTGTCGAGCTCCTCGCACGCCGCGCGGTCGGCCGCGTAGTTGTCCTTGCCGCCCAGGTAGTAGTCGTACATGCGCGCTGCCGTCGGCACGCTCGCGTCGATCTCGGTGGACAACTGCTTCTCGGAGTGCATCGTTCCCCCTGCGTGGTGCCGCGCCAACGGACTGGCTGGACAGGAAGTACATCCTAGGGAGGGGGAGTTGGCGGCTGCCAGCCCAGTGGCGAAGGTGCCCACGATCGAACGACCGGGTGATCGTCTCCCGCGACGGTGTGTGCCCTCTGTGGCATGCTTGTGCACTCAGCGTCACCAGGCTTGCGGGGGCACGGCGGGGTACTCGTCACGGGACGTTCTCCCGTGGGAGGTGGGACCATGGACACCTCGGCCGACCGGATCGCGGATCCCTGGGGTGTGCGCACCCCCTACGCCCCCGGCACGCCCTGGCCTTCGCGGACGGACACGCACCTGCGGGCCGGGGTCGCCGAGCGGGACGTGGAGCGCTGGGTGCAGTCCGCCTCGCTGCTGCATTCCAACGGGGACGCGATGGACATCGCGGTGCGCGAGGGCCGCATCGTGGGAGTGCGGGGCCGGGCCGCGGACCGGGTGAACCGCGGACGCCTGGGCCCCAAGGACCTCTACGGCTGGCAGGCCAACGCCTCCCCGGACCGGCTCACCCGGCCCCTGGTCCGTGAGCACGGCCGGCTCGTGGAGTCCGACTGGGACACCGCCATGGACCGGATCACCGCCCGGACGCGGGACCTCCTGGACGACAAGGGCCCGGGGTCGGTCGGCTTCTACACCACCGGGCAGCTGTTCCTGGAGGAGTACTACACCCTGGCCGTCCTCGCCCGCGCCGGCATCGGCACCAACCACCTGGACGGCAACACCCGGCTGTGCACGGCGACCGCCGCCGAGGCGCTCAAGGAGACCTTCGGCTGCGACGGACAGCCCGGCTCCTACGAGGACATCGACCACGCCGACACCATCGCCCTGTTCGGGCACAACATGGCGGAGACGCAGACCGTTCTCTGGATGCGGCTCCTGGACCGCCTGGAGGGAAGCGACCCGCCCCGGCTCGTATGTGTCGATCCGCGGTACACGCAGGTCGCCCGGCGCGCCGATGTCCACCTGGCCCCGCGCGCGGGCACGAACGTCGCCCTGCTGAACGCGCTGCTGCACGAGATCATCCGCACCGGCCGCGTCGACCGGGCCTACGTCGACGCGCACACCGTCGGCTTCGAGGAACTCGCGGCCATGGTCGAGGAGTGCACCCCCAGGTGGGCGGCCGGGATCTGCGACGTGCCGGCCGCGCAGATCGAGCGGGCCGCGGAGATCCTCGGCACCGCCGAGCGGTTGCTGTCCACGGTCCTCCAGGGTGTCTACCAGTCCCACCAGGCCACGGCTGCCGCCGTCCAGGTCAACAACCTGCACCTGATCCGCGGCATGCTGGGCCGCCCCGGCCGGGGACTGCTCCAGATGAACGGGCAGCCCAGCGCCGAGAACACCCGCGAATGCGGCGCGGACGGTGACCTGCCGGGCTTCCGCAACTGGCAGAACGACCAGCACGTGGCCGAACTGGCGGCCGTGTGGAACGTGAAGCCCGAGAAGATCCCGCACTACGCGCCGCCCACGCACGCCATGCAGATCTTCCGGTACGCCGAGCAGGGCTCGATCGGCATGCTGTGGATCACCGGCACCAACCCGGCCGTGTCCCTGCCCGAGCTGTCCCGCATCCGGTCGATCCTCGCCCAGGAACGGCTGTTCGTGGTCGCGCAGGACCTGTTCCTCACCGAGACCGCGCAGCTCGCCGACGTGGTGCTGCCCGCGGCGACCTGGGGCGAGAAGACCGGCACCCTCACCAACGCCGACCGTACCGTGCACTTGTCCGAGAAGGCCGTCGAACCACCCGGCGAGGCCAGGGCCGACCTGGACATCTTCCTCGACTTCGCCCACCGCATGGACTTCCGCGACAAGGACGACGGGCCTCTGATCACCTGGCACGACCCCGAGTCGGCGTTCGCGGCCTGGCAGCGGTGCAGCGCCGGCCGCCCCTGCGACTACACGGGCCTGAGCTACGGCCGGCTGCGCGGCGGCAGCGGCATCCAGTGGCCCTGCACCGAACAGGCCCCCGACGGCACCGCGCGCCTCTACACCGACGGCATCTCCTACGCCCATCCCGACACCTGCGAGAGCTACGGCAAGGACATGGTCACCGGGGCGAGCGTGGAACCCGTGGAGTACCGGTCCCTCAACCCGGACGGCAAGGCCGTCATCAAGGCCGCGGAGTACCTGCCGCCCCACGAGGACACCTCCGCCGACTACCCCCTCCAGCTGATCACCGGCCGGACCGTGTACCACTTCCACACCCGTACGAAGACCGCCCGCGCCCCCGAGCTGAACGCCGCCGCGCCGGATGTCTGGGCGGAGATCTCACCCGCCGAGGCGTCGGCTCAGGGACTCGCCGACGGCGACCTCGTGCAGGTCACAACCCCGCGCGGGGCGGTGCGTGCCCGCCTGCGCACCACCGCGATCCGCGACGGCATGGTGTTCCTGCCCTTCCACTACGGCTACTGGGACACCCCGGCCGGCCACCGCCCGCCCGACGACGGCCCGGGCCGCGCCGCCAACGAGACCACCGTCACCGACTGGGACCCGGTCTCCAAACAGCCCCTGTTCAAGACCGGCGCGGCCCGTGTCACCCTCGTCGCACGGCGCGCGAGCGACACCGGCGCCCGGACCGAGAAGGCGGGGAGCAGCGCATGACCGGCATCGAGACCACGCTCCGCCTCCTCCACGACGGTGAACGCGACCTGGAGCAGGACCTGCTGGCCGCTGCCGCACGGCATCACACGGACCACGAGTTCCACCATGTCGCGCTCGACGTCGCCCGCTGGTCACGCGAGCACGCCGCCCGCCTCGCCGACGCGGGCCGCGACCACGGCCTCGATCTGTCAGGACCGCGCGGCAACCCGTCGCCCGGCGCGCTCGCCACGCTCCGGGAGAAGGCGTCGGAAGCCCTCGGCCGGCGCCCCGCGACCGGCCTGCTCCTCCTGCACGACCTGCGCGATCTGCACCTGGCCGCCGCGCGGAACTCCCTGCACTGGGAGATGCTCGCCCAGGCGGCGCAGGCCACCCGGGACGAGCGGCTCCTGGCACTGGTCACCGACTGCCACCCGCAGACGCTCCGGCAACTGCGCTGGACCAACACCCAGATCAAAATCCTGGCACCACAGATCCTGACCAGCGTCTGACCAGCGGTCAATCTGGAAATACGAGAATTCACCGGTGATCGAGGGTGCGTCCGCAACCGCTATTCTCACGGCTCCCGGCCGCTTTCCAGGAGAAACCCATGGGCGACTATTACGACCTCGGCCCGCACAGCCGTTCCGTCACGACCTCCTCCGCCGAGGCCCACCTCTGGTTCGACCGCGGTCTGGTATGGACGTACGCCTTCCACCACGAGGAGGCCGTCGCCTGCTTCGAAAAGGCGGCCGAGGCCGATCCTGAGTGCGCGATGGTCTATTGGGGCATCGCCTACGCGCTGGGCCCGAACTACAACAAGCCCTGGGAATTCTTCGAGGGCGAGGAACTGGCGCGGACGGTGGAACGTACGCACGCCGCAGTGGAACGAGCCCATGAGAAGGCCGTCCGGGCCACCCCGGTCGAACAGGCTCTGATCGGCGCGCTACGGGCCCGCTACCCGCAGCCGGAGGCCGTCGAGGACTGCTCGGTGTGGAACGAGCCGTACGCCGACGCCATGCGCGCGGTATACGAACTGGCGCCCGGCGACCCGGACATCGCCACCCTGTACGCCGACGCCCTGATGAACCTCACCCCCTGGCAGCTGTGGGACCTGACGACCGGGCAGCCTGCCGAGGGGGCACGGACCCTGGAGGCCAAGGCGGTGCTGGACGGCGCGCTCGGGACCGACGCCGGTGCACGCCACCCCGGTGTGCTGCACCTCTACATCCACCTGATGGAGATGTCCCCGGCACCGGAACAGGCCCTCACCGTCGCCGACCGGCTGCGCGGCATCGTGCCCGACGCCGGGCACCTGCTCCACATGCCCTCGCACCTCGACGTCCTGTGCGGGGACTACCGCCAGGTCGTCGCGGCCAACAGCGCCGCGATCGCCGCCGACGAGAAGTACCACCGGCGGGCCGGCGCCATGAACTTCTACACCCTCTACCGGGCGCACAACTACCACTTCAAGATCTACGGCGCCATGTTCCTCGGCCAGTCACAGGTCGCCCTCGACACCGCCGCCCAGCTCGAAGCCGCCATCCCGGAAGACCTGCTCCGTGTGCAGAGCCCCCCGATGGCCGACTGGCTGGAGGGCTTCCTCGCCATGCGCGTCCACGTACTGATCCGCTTCGGCCGCTGGGCCGACATCCTGGACCTGCCCGCCCCCGCCGACCCGGAGCTCTACGCGATGACGACCGCCATGCGCCACTACGCTCGCGGCGTCGCCCTCTCGGCCACCGGCGAGGTCGCCCGGGCGGAGGCCGAACGGGAGCTGTTCCGCGCGGCGGTGAGCCGGGTGCCCGAGACGCGGATGCTGTTCAACAACACCTGCCGCGACATCCTCGCCGTCGCGGCGGCCATGCTGGACGGAGAGCTCGAATACCGCAGGGGCAACCACGACCTCGCCTTCGCCGCCCTGGAGCGGTCCATCGAGCTGGACGACGGCCTCCCCTACGACGAGCCCTGGGGCTGGATGCAGCCCACCCGCCACGCCTACGGTGCCCTGCTGCTGGAACAGGGCCGGGTGACGGAGGCCGAGGCGGTCTACCGCGCGGACCTGGGCCTCGACGACACCCTGCCCCGCCCCCTCCAGCACCCCGGCAACGTCTGGTCCCTGCACGGCTTCCACGAGTGCCTGCTCCGGACGGGCAAGACCGCCGAGGCGGCCCTCGTGGCCCAGCAGCTGAAGATGGCGACCGCGCTGGCCGACGTCCCGATCCAGGCGTCGTGCTTCTGCCGCCTGGACACGGAGCCGCCCGGCCCTCAGCCGGGCGACGGGTGTTGCCACGACATCGACTCCTGAACCGACCGGGGCGTCCGAAACCTACGGGGCGGCACGGGGATTGGCAGAATCCCGGATTGTCCGTCGCCCGGGGCGGGACGAGGAACCGGCGACCTACCGCCAGTTGGAGGCGAACGCGGAACGGCGCGGGGACGTGCTCGCGCGCAGCACCGTGGCCGACGCGCTGCGCCGGGACTCGCTGCCGCGTGCGGAGGTGGTCGCCGGGTTCGTCCGCGCGTGCGGGAGGGGTGAGGACACCGACACGTGGCTGGAGGGCAGAGACCGGCTGGCCGCCGCCGAACCGCCGCCGCGGGCGGAGGACGGGCCGAAGACCGACGGTGAAGGCCCGCGGCCCGACGGTGAAGGGCCGACGCCGGCCGACGAAGGGGTGGCGGCCGAGGGGACGCCGGAACACTCCGCCCTGTCAACAGCCGAGATCCTGGCCGCGAACTCGGCCCCGGTCGCCGGCCGAGTCCGAAACCGACGAACCCTCGCCGCCACCGCCACCGCCGGGCTGCTGCTCGCCGTTGTGGGAGCGTGGGCGCTGCTGCCCGGCGAGGAGGGCGGCCGGGACCCGGCGGCGCGTGGGGCCGGGGTCGCAGCGGGCCTCGCTTCCTCCTCGGCGTCCACCCACACCACCGGCATCGACGGCCCGGAACCAGGCCGATCCAGGATCCGGCCCGCCCTGGCACCGACGCTGTGCGTCACCGAGGGCCACGACCGCAAGGGGCGCTACCGAAGCCAGGTCGCCGTCCAGCGTCCCTGTGCCGACGCCACACCACCGGACCGCTCACTGGTGTCGGTCGGCAACACGGGCTCGTACTACATCCAATGGCGCCACCCGGTGTACGGCGACGGCTGTCTCACCGCGCTCGGTAGCGGGCATGTCGTCGAGGGACTGCTCGAACCCTGGCCCTGGGAAAGCTGCTCGGCGGACCGCACCAGCCGGCACTTCTTCTTCGAACCCCTTGACGGGGCCGAGGGGGCCAAGGGGAACCGGATTCACGTCGTGCAGAACGGGATGTGTCTCGGCGTCAACGGCGCCGACGACCGTGCGGCGGGAGCCGAGATCGCCCAGCAGCGCTGCACGGGGTCACGGGACCAGGAGTTCCTGGTGGGTCCCGTCGGCTGACGAGGAACCGCCCTCACACAGCAACCGGTGGTGTCTCCTCCAGAGGGAAGTGGCACGCCGCACCGTGCACGGAACCCGGGGGCGGCGGCGCGGGGACCTCCTCGGCGCACAGGTCCCGTACCTGCCGGCACCGGGTCCGGAAGCGGCACCCGGACGGTGGGTCGGCCGGGGAGGGGATCTCACCGGTGAGCAGGATGCGCTGCCGCTTGCGTCCGCCGCCGGCCGCGGGGGAGGGGGCCGCCGACAGCAGCGCCTCCGTGTACGGGTGGCGTGGCCGCTCGTAGACCTCCTCCGTCGGGCCGGTTTCCATGATCTTGCCCAGGTACATCACGGCGACCCGGTCGGCGAGGTGCCGCACCACGGACAGGTCGTGCGAGATGAACACGTACGACAGACCCAGCTCGTCCCGCAGGTCGCACAGGAGGTTGAGCACCTGCGCCTGCACCGACAGATCCAGCGCGGAGACGGGTTCGTCACAGACGATCACCTCCGGCTCCAGCGCCAGGGCGCGGGCGATCCCGATCCGTTGCCGCTGTCCTCCGGAGAACTCGTGCGGGTGACGGCTCGCGTCCGACGCGCGCAGGCCCACCATCTCCAGCAGCTCGGCCACGCGGGCCGCCCGCTTCGAGGCGGGGACGAGACCGCGGTGGGTCAGCCAGGGCTCGCCGATCAGCTCCCCCGCGCACAGACGGGGGTTGAGCGAACCGAACGGGTCCTGGAACACCATCTGCACCTTCCGGCGCCAGGCGAGCAGCTCCGCACCCGACAACGTGAAGGGGTCGACTCCGTCGTACCGCACGGTGCCCGCGTCGGGGCGTTCGAGTCGCAGGAGGACCCTGGCCAGCGTGGACTTGCCGCAGCCGGACTCGCCGACCAGGCCCAGGGTTTCGCCGCGCCCCAGGGTCAGGTCCACCCCGTCCAGTGCCCGCAGGCGGGTACCGCCTCGCACGGTCCGCCGGACCGTGAAGCTCTTGGCCAGCCCGGTGGCCTCCAGCAGTGGCCCTTGGTCAGGCATCGGCCAGCTCCTTCCCGAAGTGGCAGGCGGCGGCCCGGCCGGCCGCGGTGGCAGTCAGCGCCGGACGGTGGGTGGCGCAGCGCTCCCGGGCCATGGGACAGCGCGTACGGAAGGCGCAGCCGGCCGGCACCGCGCCCGGGTCCGGCGGGCTCCCCGGGATGGAGCTCAGCCGGGAGCCCCGGTGCTGCTCGGCCGGTACGGACGCCAACAGGCCCTGCGTGTAGGGATGGTGGGGCTTGCCGAACACCTCGGCGACCGGCCCGGTCTCCACCACCGTCCCGGCGTACATGACGGCGACCCGGTCCGCGTGCTCGGCGGCGAGCCCGAGGTCGTGCGTGATGAGGACGAGCGCCGTCCGCTGTTCGCCGCGCAACTCGCGCAGGAGGTCCATGATCTGCGCCTGCACGGTGACGTCCAGTGCCGTCGTGGGCTCGTCGGCGATCAGGACCTTGGGCCGCAGTGCGACGGCCGTCGCGATCAGCAGGCGCTGACGCATCCCGCCCGAGAACTGGTGCGGATAGGCGTCCGCCCGGGAGCGGGCCTCCGGGATGCCCACGCGTTCCATCAGCTCCACCGCCCTGGCCTTCGCCGCACGCCGGGACAGGCCCTCGTGGATGCGGAACGGCTCGGCGAGCTGGGTGCCGACCGTGAGAACGGGGTTGAGCGCGCTGAGCGCGTCCTGGAAGACCATGGCCACACCGGGGCCGGCCAGCCGGCGTCTGGCCCGTGTGCCGAGCCCGAGCAGGTCCTCGCCGTCGAGGCGCACCTGCCCGCCCACCACCTCCGCGACCGGGTCGAGCAGACCGGCGACGGCGTGGGCGGTCATGCTCTTGCCGCAGCCCGACTCGCCCAGCAGCGCCAGCGTCTCGCCCGACCGTACGGAGAAGCCGACCCGGCGGACGACGTGGACGGGCCCGGCCGGGGTGTGGACGTCGACGGACAGGTCGTCCACGACCAGGACGTCGGCCGCTGTCGACTGTCCGGTGCCGGTGGGACGGCTGCCGCCGGGAGCGGCGGCCGTGTCGGGCTCGGCGACGGCAGAGCCACGCGGTGCCGGGCGAGACCACCGAGTACGCCACCCACTCCGCCGAACCCCCTCCCGCCACCGCTGCCCCGGGTCGGTCGTCATCCGGGCCCAGGAGGCGAGCACGGTCGCCGAGACGGTCGTGAGGACGATCGCGAGCCCCGGGAAGAACGCGATCCACCACGCGCTCTGCAACTCCTGCCGCCCCTGGGCCACCATCAACCCCCAGCTCACGTCGGGCGGTTGGATGCCGATGCCCAGGAAGCTCAGGGACGACTCGGCCAGCATCACGAAGCAGAAGTCGAGCGCGGCGACGGTGAGCAGCGTCGGCAGCACACTCGGCGCGACATGCCGCCGGATGGTCGCCCAACCGCCGGTGCCGAACGTACGGGCCGCGTCCACGAACAGCCGGCTGCGCAGCTCCGCCGCCTCGGCCCGGGCCGTGCGCAGATACACGGGGATCCGGGCGACGGCCAGCACCAGCACGATGCTCGCCGCACTCGGAGAGAAGACGTACAGCACCACCACGGCCAGCAGCAAGGAGGGGAAGCTGAGGATCACGTCGGCCACCCGCAGCGACACGCTCTCGCGCCAACCGCCGTGATACCCCGCCCACATGCCCCACACCGAGCCGATGAGCAGCGAGCACAGCACGGCCGGCACCGCCACCGCCAGTGTCGTCCCGGCCGCGGTCAGCAGCCGCGCCGCGACGGGCCGGCCGAGGGAGTCGCTGCCGAGAACGAACGCCCAGCCGTGGTCGAGACTGAAGGGGGGCCGGCCCGGGGCGCGCAGGTTCTGCCGGGTCGCCAGGTCCTCGGCCAGCAGCGGTCCCAGGACGGCGCACAGCGCGACCAGGACCAGGACGAGGGCCGCCGCGCAGGCGAACCGGTCCCGGAGCAGCAGGGTGAACCACCGGCGCCGAACGGGCGCGGTACCCGCCTCGGGTGTGGCTTTCTGAAGCATGTCCCGTCCTTGGCTCATGCCGCCGCCCGCTGCCGTACCCGCGGGTCGAGCAGCGCGTGGCAGAGGTCGACCAGGATGTTGAGGGCGAAGATCGCCAGAGCAGTCAGGAGCACCGCCGCCTGAAGCACCGCGAAGTCACGCTGGAGCACCGAGTCGATCATGAGTTTGCCGATGCCGGGCCAGCCGAAGATCGTCTCGACGACGACGGCCCCGTTGACCAGCCCCACCGCCAGATCGCCCGCGACGGTCAGCGCCGGTGCGGCCGCGTTGCGCAGGGCGTGCCCGAAGACCACCCGGGGTTCGGAAGCCCCCTTGGCGCGCGCCACCTTCACGTACGGGGCGGACAGCGCGGAGACCATGGCGCCCCGCACCACCTGGACCAGCACGCCGAACGGCCGGATCAGCAGCGTGGCCACGGGCAGCACCCACGCCGCCGCGCCGCTCGTGCCCGAGGTGGGAAGCCAGCCCAGCGTGACCGCGAAGACCAGCACGCCCATGATGGCGATCCAGAAGTCGGGGACGCTGGCCGCCGTGGACGAGAGGAAGCTCGCGATCCGGTCGGTCGCCGAGTTCGGGCGGTAGGCCGCCAGGCTGCCGATGATCACGGCGCCGACGAGGGCGAGCAGCATCGTCCAGCCGGCGAGTTGGAGGGTGGCGGGGAAGGCCCGCAGGACGGCCTCGCCGGCGGGCTGGGCGGTGCGCAGCGACTCGCCGAAGTCGAGGTGGGTGACCTGGGCGAGGTAGTCACCGAACTGGCTGATCAGCGGGTCGTCCAGGCCGTTGCGGGCGGCGAACTCGGCCCGCATCTCGGGCGTCGCGCTCAGCGGCAGATACAGATTGGCGGGGTCGCCGGTGAGGCGGGCCAGGAAGAACACGCCGAGCACCACCACGAGGAGTGGGACGACGCTGGAGACCGCGCGGCGGCGCAACAGGGTCAGCACGTGATGTCCTCCCTCAGTCCGCGCGCCGCATGTCGGCGAGCCGCATCTCGTCGTTGGTGGACGGGTCGGGCCGGTAGCGGACCTTGGGGGAGAGGGCCAGCAGTCCGGTCATGTTGGCCATGACGGCGTCCCGTACGACCTTGTCGTTCTGATGGGTGAACGCGTCCGCGAACGCCTGCTGCCGTTTCCCGCCCGAGGCGAGTTCGGCCCGTTCGATGAGCGTGTCCAGCGTGTCGGTGCCGTAGCTGCTCTGGGCGCCCTCGCTGCCGTAGATCTGCGCCATCGTGAACGCGGCGTCCCCCGCCTGGTTGCCGTGCTGCGCCTGGAGCAGGGTGGGGCCGGTGTCGCCGGCGGGGAAGGGGCGCAGGAGGTACTCCAGCCAGGCGTTGACGTCGAGCATCTTGATCCTCACCTTCAACCCGGCCTTGATCAGGCCGTCCTGGACGACCTCCATCGCCTCGGCGGCCTTCGGGTAGATGCCGTTGCGGCCGATGATGGTGAGCGTGGTGTCGGTGCGGACTCCGTCGGCGCGGGCCTCGGCGACGAGCTTCCGGGCGCGTTCCGGGTCGTAGGGCCACGGCCGCAGTCGCGGGTTGTGGCCGGTGACGCCCTTCGCCACGAGCTGACCGGTGGGCCGGCCGGCGAAGACCGCCGTGACCAGACCCTCCCGGTCGATGGCGTAGTTGACGGCCTGCCGGATCCGGATGTCGTTCAGGGGCGGCTTGGTGGCGTCCATCCGCAGGTACGAGACCTCGTTGGTGGCGAACTCGACGGCCCGGTCGCCCGCCCCGTCCTCGGGCGCGAGGCCGATCGCGACATCCGCCTCGTCGTTCGTCACCATCGCGGCGCGCACACTGCCCTCGGCGCGCCAGACATAGGTGGCGGCCTTGAAGTCGGGGGGCTTGCCCCAGTAGCCGGGGAAGCGCTTGAGCCGCAGGTACCGGCCCTGGTTCCACTCGTCGATCCGGTAGGGGCCCGTGCCGACCGGCTCGCGCACGCGGGAATCCGGATCGGTGCTCGTCGGCACGATCTCGACGAAGGACAGGCGCAGCGGCAGGATCGGGTCGGGCTTCGCCGTGGTGACCCGGAGCGTCGTGTCGTCGACGGGCGTGGCGGTGACCTCGCTGTCCGCGAAGATGTAGCCGTCGACGTTGCAGTCGATCCCCGAGTCCGTGGCGCGCTTGACGGAGAACGCGGCCGCTGCCGCCGTGAACGGCGAACCGTCGTGGAAGGTGACGCCCCTGCGGAGGGTGAAGGTCCACGAAGTGGCCGAATCCCTGGTCCACTTGGTGGCGAGGGCGGGTTCCAGGCGTCCGGTGGACGGTTCGCGCTCGGTGAGTGCCTCCGTGATGTTGGCGCGTGTCACCCGGCCCGTCGCGGTCAGCGAGGCGTCACACGGTTCGAGCGTCGGAGGTTCCTCGGGAAGGACGATGCGCAGGGTGTCGGGGCCACCGCCGATGGGGTCGGCCCCGGCCACCGAGCAGCCGGAGACGGCGAGCAGGACGGCGAGGGACGCGACGATCGTACGACTGCGGGATAAGCCTGAACCGGTCACTGCGCCTGCCGCGTTCACTACGCCTCCCGCGTTCGCTCGCGTACACAACAGAGAACGTCGTTTAGATATGTGGACGATCTGTGGGCGATCATTATTGGGCGGGCGAGGCGGAGCGCGTCAAGGGGTGTGCGTCGGTTCTCAACTCGCCTTACCTCTTGACGTGTTGATTGCCGTCCTAAAACATTCGGGAAACTCGATTGGTTCTGCGCGGTTCTGTTAGATCTCGAAGGGAATTCATGTCCAGCAGACATCGCCCCGCCCGGGCACTGGCGGTCGGCATCCCCCTGGTCCTCGGTGCGGGACTCATGACCGCACCCCCTGCCGCTGCCGCCGAACCGCCCGGCAGCGCGGTGACGGTACGGGTCGACCCGTCCTACCGGCAGCAGGAGTTCGAAGGGTGGGGGACCAGCCTCGTCTGGTTCGCCAACATCACCGGCCGCTACCCGGAACCCATCCGGCAGAAGCTCGCCGACATGCTCTTCGGTGAGGACGGCCTCCGCCTCAACATCGCGCGCTACAACATCGGCGGCGGCAATGCCCCGGACGTCCGCAAGGACTACATGAAGACCGGCGCGACGATGGACGGCTTCTGGAAGGCCCCCGAGGGCACCACCAGGGAGGACACCGACTGGTGGAACCCCGACGACCCCGACCACTGGGACTGGTCCGCCGACCCGGGCCAGCGCTGGTGGGTGGACCGCGTCAAGAAGAAGGTCACCCGCTGGGAGGCGTTCAGCAACTCCCCGCCCTGGTTCCAGACCGTCAGCGGCTACGTCTCGGGCGGCTTCGACGCCAACACCGACCAGATACGGCCCGACCGCGTCGACGACTTCGCCACCTACCTGGTCAAGGTGACCGAGCAGCTGGAGAAGAAGCACCGCATCAAGTTCGACACGATCGCCCCGCTCAACGAGCCCAACACCAACTACTGGGGCACCCAGATCGGCCCCGACGGACAGCCCACCGGCGGCCGCCAGGAGGGCGCGCACGCCGGCCCGGAGCTCCAGCAGAAGGTCGTCCTGGCCCTGCACCGCGCACTGGAGAAGTCGAGGACCCGAGCGACGATCTCCGCCATGGACGAGACCAACCCGAGCACCTTCGTCCGCAACTGGAACGCCTACGACAGCTCCGCCCGCGCCGCCGTCGACCAGCTCAACGTGCACACGTACGGCACCGGCATGCGCACCAGCGCCCGGGACAGCGCCAAGGCCGCGGACAAGCCGTTCTGGATGAGCGAGGTCGAGGGCACCTGGGGGACCGGCACCGACTTCACCGGCATGGAACCGGGGCTCGGCATCGCCACCCGGGTCGTCGAGGACATCCGTGAACTGGAGCCGTCCGCCTGGGTGTTGTGGCAGCCCGTCGAGGACTCCATCCCCCAGGCAGCGGCCGGCAAGAACTGGGGCAGCATCCACATCCCGTTCAACTGCACCGCGAAGGACACCCTGGAGACCTGCCCGATCCGGGCCAACACCAAGTTCCACACCCTGCGCAACTTCACCCACCACATCCGGCCCGGCGACCACTTCGTCAAGGCCGACGACCCCTCCAGCGTCGCCGCCGTACGCAAGTCCGGCCGCGGGGCGACCGTCGTGCACGTCAACAACGGCACGACCCCGCGCGCCGTCACCCTGGACCTCTCGCGGTTCAAGCGCGTCGCCCCCGGGGCCACCGTCACGCCCGTGGTGACCAGCGCCGGCGGAGCACTCGTCCACGGCACACCGGTGAAGGTGAAGGACGACTCCGCCACGGTCACCGTCCCGGCCAAGTCGGTCACCAGCCTCCTGGTCGACGGCGTGTCCGGCACCGCCGAGGACGCCGCGCTCGTCCAGCCCGGCCACGTCTACCGCCTCCAGGGAGCCCAGAGCGGCAAGTCCCTGGCCCCGTCCGCCGACGGCAAGGGCGTCGTCGTCCGTACGGCCGGCCAGGGCGCCAAGTCCCAGCTGTGGTCCGTGAAGAAGCTGACCCGCGGGGACGGCAACCGTGATCGCTACGCCCTCGTGAACGCGGAGACGGGCGGCCGTCTCGCCGTACGGAACGACGACGCCGTCCTGGAGGACGCCGACACCCCGGCCGCGCAGTGGATCATGTCGACCACCGGGGACGGCACCTGGACCTTCGTCAACGCCGCCACGGGCCGGCTGCTCGATGTCGTCGGACAGTCGACGGCGGACGGCGCCCGCGTGTCGGCCCTCCTCCCCACCTCTACCGCGAGCCAGCGCTGGGCCGTGACCGACGAGACGGTGCTGCGTACCGAGCCGGCCAAGGCGTTCACCGTCCCCGGCCGCGCGCCCGAACTGCCCGGCACCGTGACGCCCGTCTTCCGGGACGGCGCCCGGGGCGCCCTCCCCGTGCGGTGGACGCTGCCCTCCGAGGCACGCTGGAGCAAGCCCGGGACGGTACGGGTGAAGGGCAGGGCGACCGACGCCCTCGGACGGACCGTCCGCGCCGAGGCCGTCGTCACCGTGGACACCATCGCCTCCACCCTCCCGGCCCGCGCCAAGACCTACACCGGCGGACGGCCCGGCCTGCCCGCCACCGTCACCGGCGTCGGACGGCACGGCGGCACCGTCGAACTCCCCGTCACCTGGGACCCCGCACCCGACGGCGCGTTCGACGACGCCGGAGTGGTGACCCTGCGCGGCACCGCCCACGTCCCCGGCGGCACCGAGGCGGCGGCGACCGTACGCGTCCAGGTCACCGCGCCCCGGGAGAAGAACGCCGCGCCCGACGAGGGCGTCACGGTCGGCGCGACCTACACCGAGAGCGGGTACTCCGCCGAGGGCCTGCGCAACGGCAACACGTCCGAGAAGGCCTGGTCGAACTGGAGGTCCGGCACGAAGAACCCGTCCGACACCATCACCTTCACCCTGCCCGAGGCGCGCGATCTGACCCGGGTCGTGACCCACTTCCACCGCGACGGCAGCAACGTCAGCTTCGCGGAGTCCCTCAAGGTGCAGGTGCGCGGGGCCGACGGCACCTGGACCGACGCGAGCGACACCGTGCCCGTCGGCACCGAGGGCACACCCGTCGCCGACGTCCCGGTACGCGCCTCCGGGCCGGTGACCGGGGTGCGCGTGGTCATGACGGCCCGGCCGGGCGGCTACCTCACCCTCGGGGAGATCGAGCTGTTCGCCAGGACACCCGGAGCCTCCGCGGACGCCGCCGCCGCGTCGGTCGAGGTGGACGGCGTGGCGATCGGCGACTTCGACCCGGAGCGGACCGGCTACCGCGTCAGCACCGACCGCCCGGACCGGGCGAAGGTCACCGCCACGCCGCGCGACCCGTACGCGGACGTGTCCGTCCGCAAGGAGTCGTCACGCCTGGCCGTCGTCACCGTGAACAGCGAGGACGGCTCGAAGACACGGCAGTACCGGATCGAGCTGACCCGCTCCTGACGCATGAGAACGCGGGGCGTGCCAGCCGGACACGCCCCGCGTGGTCCTCAGGGATCAGGCGGAGGGCTCAGACCGCCGGAGCCGGGTACGTCGGGTACTCCACCCCGGACACGTGCTGCACGACACGGATGACCTGGCAGGAGTAGCCGAACTCGTTGTCGTACCAGAGGTAGAGGATGGCGTTGTCGCCCTCGACCTTGGTGGCGCCGGCGTCGACGATCGAGGCGTGGCGCGAGCCGATGAAGTCGCTGGAGACCGCGTCAGGGGCGCTGATGAAGTCGATCTGGCGCTTCAGCGGCGAGGTCAGCGACACCTCGCGCAGGTAGTCGAGGACCTCCTGGCGGGTGGTCTCGCGCGCGAGCTGGAGGTTGAGGATCGCGATGGAGACGTCCGGCACCGGGACCCGGATGGAGCTACCGGTGATCTTCGCCTTGAGTTCGGGCAGCGCCTTGGCGACGGCGGAGGCGGCACCCGTCTCGGTGATGACCATGTTGAGCGGCGCGCTGCGGCCCCGGCGCTCGGACTTGTGGTAGTTGTCCAGCAGGTTCTGGTCGTTGGTGAACGAGTGGACGGTCTCCACGTGCCCGCGCTGGACCCCGAACTCGTCGTCCATCGCCTTCAGCGGCGGCACTATCGCGTTCGTCGTGCAGGACGCGCAGGACAGGATCTGCTCGTCCGGCTTGATGGTGTCGTGGTTGACGCCGTGCACGATGTTCGGGACGTCGCCCTTGCCGGGCGCGGTCAGCACGACCTTGTCGATGCCCGGGCGCAGGTGCTCGGACAGGCCCGCGCGGTCGCGCCACTTGCCGGTGTTGTCGATGAGGATGGCGTCCTTGATGCCGTACGCCGTGTAGTCGATCTCCGACGGGTCGTTCGCGTAGATGACCTTGATCGCGTTGCCGTTGGCGACGATCGTGCTGTTCGCCTCGTCGACGGTGATCGTGCCCTGGAACTGGCCGTGGATGGAGTCGCGGCGCAGTAGCGAGGCGCGCTTGACGATGTCCTGCTCCCCACCGCCGCGCACGACGATGGCCCGCAGCCGCAGACCGTTGCCCGAACCGGACTTCTCGATCAGCAGCCGGGCCACGAGCCGGCCGATGCGGCCGAAGCCGTAGAGGACGACGTCCCGGCCCTCGCGGCGCTCGATCTTGTTGGCTCCCGTGGCACCGGCGACGGCCTCGGCGGTGAACTCCGCGACCGACAGACCGCGGTCGTCCTCGCGGTACGTCGCGGCGAGCATGCCGATGTCGATCTGGGACGGCCCGAGGTCGAGCTCGGCCAGGGTCTGCAGGAACGGCAGCGTCTCGGTGACCGAGAGCTCCGCGCCGGCGATCTGGCGGGCGAACCGGTGGGTCTTGAGGATGCTGACCACCGACTTGTTCACCAGGGAGCGGCTGTGCAGCAGGACGGTCACGTCCCGCTCCCGGTGCAGCTTCCCGATGATCGGGATCATCGACTCCGCGATCTCCTCGCGGTTCTTCCAGTTGGTGAACGAGTCGTCGTTGACAGTCACAGATCCATCTTTCGAGCTAGGCGGCGCTCATATGTTAAACCGTCGATTTCCGGATCATGAACGGGGTACCTCCAGAGCGTTCCTCCCTGCCGGAATGCCGCGCTCCGCGAGCCCCTCGCGGTCTCGCCTGGGATGATCGGAACAGCGCCTCCATGCGAAAGGGACGCTCATGGACTTCGACGCTGTGGCCGACGAGCTGTACGCCCTGCGACCGGAGGAGTTCACGGCCGCCCGCTCATCGGCCGTGGCCGCCGCCCGCACGGCCGGCGACCGTGAACTCGCCGACCGGATCGGCGCGTTGCGCAAACCCAGCCTCGCCGCTTGGGCCAGCAACCTCCTGGTCCGCAGCCGGCCCGGCGACGTCGAGCCCCTGCTCCGCCTGGGCGAAGGACTGCGGCAGGCCCACCAGTCGCTGGACCGCACCCAGCTGCGCGAACTGAGCCGGCAGCAGCACGCGCTCATCCGCGCCCTGTCCGCTCAGGCCCGGCAGCTCGCCGTGGAAGCCGGACATCCGATCGGCGAAGGCGTGCTGCGCGAGGTCGAGAACACCCTGCACGCCGTCCTGGCCGACCCCGAGGCCGCCGAGGCGTGGGCGAGCGGCCGGCTGGCCAAGCCGCTCAGTGCCGCCGTCGGCTTCCCGGCCGCCGCGGGGAGCGCCGTCAAGGAGAGGGCCGTCCCGGACAGCGCCCCGACGCAGCGCCGCCCGTCCGCCGCGTCTGCCCCCTCCCGTCCGGACCGGAAGGCCGGCGAGCAACAGCGGCGACGGCTGGCGCAGGCCCGCCGGGAGGCCGAGGCCGCCGACCGGGAACTGCGGGCGCTGAAGGACGAGGCGGCGGCCGCCGGCCAGGCCGCACACGAGGCGAAACAGCAGGTGGACCGCCTCCAGCAGCGCGTCGACGAACTCAGCGAGGAGCTGGCCCGCACCAGGGAGGAGCACCAGCAGGCCCGCTTCGCCGAGCGGTCGGCCCGGGAGCGGGCGCGCACGGCCGACCGCCGCGTCCGCGAGGCGGACCGCAAAGCGGCGACGGCCGCCGCCCAGCTCGACCGTCTGACCTCGTCGGCGGACCGGTAGACGGCCGGTTTCCCCCCAGGGGGCGTGCCGATCCTCCGTCAGAGGGAGAGCGCGCCGGTCAGGACGGCGGCGGCGGTCATCACGAGCGTGGTGGCGAAGGCCCAGCGGAAGATGAAGCGCTGGTGCTCGCCGAGCTGGACGCCGCTCATGCCGACCAGGATGAACGTGGCTGCGGTGAGCGGGCTGAGCGGGAAACCCGTCGTCATCTGGCCGAGGATGGCGGCCCGGGCGACCTCCGCCGGGTCGGAGCCGAAGCCGTGGGCCGTCTCGGCGAGGACGGGCAGGACGCCGAAGTAGTAGGCGTCCGGGGTGAAGACGAGACTCAGCGGCATGCCCGTGACGGCCACGAGAACCGGCAGATGGCCGCCGAGGGAGTCCGGTATCACGGACACGAGCGCCTCGGCCATGTCGTCGATCATCCCGGTCCCGGTGAGGACCCCCGTGAACACACCGGCCGCGAAGATCATGATCGTCACGAGCACGACGTTCTTCGCGTGCCGGTCGAGCAGCGCCTGCTGCTGTTCCCACGTGGGGTGGTTGACCAGGAGCGCCACCGCGAACCCGAGGACGAACAGCACCGGCAGCGGCATGACCTCCAGGATCAGCGCCACGACGAGCACGACGGTCAGCAGCAGGTTGAAGAGCGCCAGCCAGCGCGGCGTGGGCGCGGCGACCCGGACGGCGCCCGGCCCGTCACCGGGGGTGGGGGGCCTCGCGGGAGCCGGTTCGTCGCCGGGCGCGGGGGGCCTCGAGGGAACCAGCCCGTCATCGGGCGCCGGGGCCGTAGCGGCGGCTGTCGGCTCACCAGGAGCCGTAGCGGCAAGCGGCTCGCCGACGGCGGCCTCCGTGCCCGGCCCGGTGAGAGCGCCGAGCCGCCGCCGCTCCCGGCGGCCGATCAGCCAGGACGCCACCAGGACCCACGCGATCCCGAACCCCATCGCGGGCAGCACGGGCGTGAAGACGTCCGAACTCTCCAGCTTCAGCGCCGCCATGGCCCGCACCGTCGGCCCGCCCCAGGGAATCATGTTCATCACGCCCGCCCCCAGGCAGACGACCCCGGACAGCACCAGCGGACTCATGCCCAGCTTCCGGTAGACGGGCAGCAGCGCGGAGACGGTGATGAGGAACGTGGAGGCCCCGTCCCCGTCCAGGGCCACGCACAGAGTGAGGACGGCCGTGGCGACGGTGACGCGCAGCGGATCGCCCTTGGCCAGCCGGAGCAGACCGCGGATCAGCGGATCGAACAGACCCCTGTCCACCATGAGGCTGAAGTAGAGCACGGCGAAGGCGATCATGATGCCGGTCGGGGCCACTTTCGACAGCCCGTCGAGCACCATCCCGCCCAACTCGCCCGCGTCTCCGCCCGCCAGTGCCGCGAGCACCGGAAGCACCACGAGCGCGACCAGCACCGAGACCCGTTTGGTCATGGTGAGCAACAGGAACAGGGCGATCGTGGCGAAGCCCAGGGCTGCCGGCATGGTGGCTCGCTTTCTCGGGTCGCGGTTCCCGGCGCGGAGAGCGGAGTGGGGCGGGGCGGACGGGGATAGCCGAGAGTGTCCGAGCCCCGGATGATCCCTGTCCAGCATCAAACCGGTATCTGTCCATGCGATCCCCGCATCAATCGGCTCGCTCCGGCGTACGATTCCCGGCCATGGATGCCACCCTGCGTCAACTCACGGCGTACGCGGCCGTCGCCCGGGCGACGAGTTTCACCGCGGCGGCCGCCCGGCTGGGCGTCTCGCAGTCGTCCCTCAGCCGCGCAGTCGCCGACCTGGAGCGGCAGGTCGGCGCCCAGCTCCTCGAACGCGACACGCGCAACGTTCAGTTGACCGCCGCAGGCACCGAGGCGCTGCGGATCGCCGAACAGATCCTCAGCGCCCACCGGGCCGGGATGAACGAACTGGACCGCTTCCTGCTCGGCGAGTCCGGCACCGTCGCCGTCGCCACCCTGCCCTCCGTCGCCGCCGTGCTGCTTCCCCAGGTCATCTCCGGCTTCCGCACCGACCGGCCGCGCGTGGCCGTACGCCTCCTCGACGGACTGGAACGGGCCGTACTGGACCGGGTCCTGTCCGGCGACGCGGACTTCGCCATCACCACGGTCGGCCTGCCGCCCGCGCGGCTGGAGCACCGGCCGCTGGTGCGTGACCGTTTCGTCGCCGTCCTGCGCGAGGACCATCCGCTCGCCGCACGCGACGAGGTCGGCTGGGCGGACCTGGCCCGCGAACCGTTCCTCGCCGTCGGACGGGACTCGAGCGTACGGCGGCTGACGGACGCCGCGTTCGGCCAGGTCGACGCGCACGCCGTACCGGCGGCGGAGGCCGGCAGTGTCGCCACCGTGGGCGGACTGGTCGCCGCCGGACTCGGCGTGAGCGCGCTGCCCGCCCTGGTGCTGCCGCTGCTGGGCACCGGCCCCTTCGTGTTCCGGCCGCTCGTCGAGCCCGTGGTCGACCGGCGCCTCGACATCGCGCTGCGGGCCCGCCGTACCCTCCCGCGCGTCACCGAGCACTTCCTGGAGACGCTCGAGGACTTCCGCGCCCAGGGCCGGGAGCTGCCGCCGGGAGTGTCCTGGGCCTGAGTCACCGTCGAGCGCCTCGATTCATGCATCAGACGCATGGATTGATGGTCTTCTTTTGCTGGACAGGCATTTCTGCGCCTCGGCAGTCTGAAGAACCGGACCAGTTCAGCCGAGGGGACGCATCCGTGTCGGACAAGGACATGCCGAACACCACCGGGCAGGGCCAGCTGTGCGGACTGAAGGTGGTCGAGTTCGCTCATGTGGTGGCCGGCCCGCTCGCGGGTTCGATGCTTGCCGACCAGGGCGCGGACGTGGTCCACGTCGAACCCCCGGGCGCCGGTGACGCCGCCCGCGCGATGGGGCCCCGGCGCAACGGCGTTCCCCTGTGGTTCAAGGTGGCCGCCCGCAACAAGCGTTCCGTCACGCTCGACCTGCACCACGAGGCGGGCCGCGCGGTCGCCCACCGGCTCGTCGCCTGGGCGGACGTCGTCATCGTCACCCTGCGCGCCGGGCGTCTGCGCCGCTGGGGCCTCGACTGGGAGTCCGTGCACCGGATCAACCCCAAGGCCGTCCTGCTCCAGATCTCAGGGTTCGGCGCCACCTCGAGTCAGGCCGACGCCCCCGGGTTCGGCAAGATGGGCGAGGCCCGCAGCGGCGTCGTCCACCTGACCGGCTCCCCCGACGGGCCGCCCGTCCACACCGGCTTCTCGCACGGCGACGCCGTGACCGGCCTCATGGGAGCCTATGCCGTCCTCGCCGCCCTCCACCGGCGCGACCACGACCCCGGCTTCGACGGCGAGTGGATCGACCTCGCCCTGTTCGAGCCCCTGTTCCGGCTCGTGGAGTGGCAGGTCATCGTCCACGACCAGCTGGGAACCGTGCCGCAGCGCTCCGGCAACCAGCTGGCGGTCGCGCCCGCCGCCGTGATCAACACCTACCGCTCCCGGGACGAGCAGTGGATCACCGTGACCTCGGCGACCCTGCGCTCGGTGCGCAACGTGGCCCGGCTGCTGGGACTGCCGGAGGAGGAGTTCGCCACCTCGGAGCAACAGCACGCGCGGCGAGGTGAGTTGGACGACGGCCTGCGGGCATGGGTGGCCGACCGCACCGCCGCCGAGTGCCTGGAGGCCTTCGCCCGTGCCGAGGTGGTGGCCTCCCGGGTGTTCGACGCGGCCGACATCGCCGCCGACCCGGTCTACGCCGAACGCGGCGACATCGTCACCGTGGCCGACCCCGACCTGGGCGACGTCCGCATGCAGGCGGTCATCCCGCACTTCCGCCGGCGCCCCGGCCGCGTCTGGCGCACCGGGCCTGCGCTGGGGGAGGACAACGACCTCGTGTACCGGGACTGGCTCGGCCTGAGCGACCGGGAACTGGCCGACCTGGAGAAGAACGATGTCGTCTGAGCCCCACAGTTCGACCACCGCCCGGCCCCCGCTCCGCTCCCTCCTCTTCGTCCCCGGCCTCCGTACGGACTGGCTGCCCAAGGCGCGCGCGGCCGGGGCCGACGCCGCCGTTCTCGACCTGGAGGACGCGGTTCCCGCCCCCGACAAGCCGCTCGCCCGGGCCCGGGTGGCCGAGGCCCTGGCGGAGGCCGCCGCGGAACCGGCCGGCGGCATGGCCCTGTTCGTCCGCGTCAACCCGCTCGACGACTGGACCGCCGCCGAGGAACTGCGTGCCGTCGTACGCCCGGGACTGGCCGGGGTGGTCCTGCCCAAGGTGCACACCGCCGCCGACGTACGGCTCGCGGACCGTCTCATCGGCTGGTGCGAACACGAGCACGGCCTGCCGGCCGGCACGACGGCCCTCGTCCCGCTGCTGGAGTCGGCCCGCGCCCTGCACGACGCCTACGACATCGCCGCCGCGGCCCCCCGGGTCGCCCACGTCGGCGCCCTGACCGCACCCGGCGGCGATGTGGAACGCGCCGTCGGCTACCGCTGGAGCCCTCAGGGCACCGAGACCCTGGCCCTGCGCTCCCGCGTCCTGCTCGACGTCCGCGCCGCCGGAGCGCCCGGCCCGGTGACCGGACTGTGGACGGACATCGCCGACCTGACGGGCCTGCGCGCCTTCGCAGAGCAGAACCGGGCCCTCGGATACGAGGGGATGATGGCCGTCCACCCGACCCACGTCCGCGTGATCAACGAGGTCTTCGCCCCCAGCCCCGAGGAGCTGGACCGCTGTGCGCGCCTCGTCGCAGCCGTGGAAGCGGCCCAGCGCGACGGCATCGGCGCCCTCACCTTCGAGGGCCGGATGGTCGACGAGGCCATGGCCGAAACCGCACGGGCGGTGCTGGCGCGACACGGACACGGCTGACACCATCCCGCCACCGCGCCGAAGCCCGACCATCGGCGCTGTGACCGAACTCACAGTGCCTCCAACAGGGGTGCCGCCCCAAGCCGCACACGCGTCCTATCGAGCCGCACCTGCGCGACACCAAAATTGAACCGTTCGTTTTCTTGAATCATTCGTGTTTGTGCGGCTAGGTTGTCCGCCATGACCGCATCCCGGAACCCGACCGCCGCCGAAGAACTGCGCGGTGCCGGCCTGAGGGTTACGGCCGCCCGCGTCGCACTGCTCCAGGCCGTGCGGGACGGCGACCACCTCGGCGCCGAGGCGATCGCCTCCGAGGTACGCGGCCGCGTCGGCCACATCTCCGTCCAAGCCGTGTACGAGGGGCTCCACGCACTCACCGCGGCGGGACTCATACGCCGCCTCGACCCCCCTGGCAGCCCGGCCCTCTACGAGGGACGGGTCGGCGACAACCACCACCACCTCGTGTGCCGGTCCTGCGGGGCCGTCGCCGACGTCGACTGCGCGGTCGGCCACGCCCCCTGCCTGACCGCGTCCGACGACCGGGGCTTCGCCGTCGACGAGGCCGAGGTCATCTACTGGGGCCTGTGCCCCGCCTGCTCCACAGCCCGCAGTACCTGAGCGACGTGATCCACCCGAGCACCGTGTTCCACCCCGTCCGGAAGGATTTCCATGACTGAGAACCACGACGCGATCGTCACCGACGCGAAGCAGGAGGAGACGAGCGGCGGCTGCCCCGTGGCGCACGGCCGCGCCCTGCACCCCACCCAGGGGGGCGGCAACCGTCAGTGGTGGCCGGAGCGCCTCAACCTGAAGATCCTCGCCAAGAACCCCGAGGTGGCCAACCCGCTCGGTGGGGAGTTCGACTACGCCGAGGCGTTCCAGGCCCTCGACCTCGCGGCCGTGAAACAGGACATTGCCGAGGTGCTGAGCACCTCGCAGGACTGGTGGCCGGCCGACTTCGGCAACTACGGCCCCCTGATGATCCGTATGGCCTGGCACAGCGCGGGCACCTACCGCATCAGCGACGGCCGCGGCGGCGCCGGCGCCGGACAGCAGCGCTTCGCCCCGCTCAACAGCTGGCCGGACAACGGCAACCTCGACAAGGCCCGCCGTCTGCTGTGGCCCGTGAAGAAGAAGTACGGCCAGAGCATCTCCTGGGCCGACCTCATGATCCTCACCGGCAACGTCGCCCTGGAGCAGATGGGCTTCGAGACCTTCGGCTTCGCCGGCGGCCGCGAGGACGTCTGGGAGCCCGAGGAGGACGTGTACTGGGGCCCCGAGACCACCTGGCTCGACGACAAGCGCTACACCGGCGACCGCGAGCTGGAGAACCCGCTCGGCGCGGTCCAGATGGGCCTCATCTACGTCAACCCGGAGGGCCCGAACGGCAACCCGGACCCGATCGCCGCGGCCCGCGACATCCGTGAGACGTTCCGTCGCATGGCGATGAACGACGAGGAGACCGTCGCCCTGATCGCCGGTGGTCACACCTTCGGCAAGACCCACGGCGCCGGCCCGGCCGACCACGTTGGCGACGACCCCGAGGCCGCCTCCATGGAGGAGCAGGGCCTGGGCTGGCGGAGCACCTACGGCACGGGCAAGGGCGGCGACGCCATCACCTCCGGCCTGGAGGTCACCTGGACCTCGACGCCGACCCAGTGGAGCAACGGGTTCTTCAAGAACCTCTTCGAGTTCGAGTACGAGCTCGAGCAGAGCCCGGCCGGCGCCAACCAGTGGGTGGCGAAGGACGCCCCGGAGATCGTTCCGGACGCGCACGACTCCTCGAAGAAGCACCGCCCGAAGATGCTCACCACCGACCTGGCGCTGCGCTTCGACCCGATCTACGAGCCGATCTCCCGCCGGTTCTACGAGAACCCGCAGGAGTTCGCGGACGCCTTCGCCCGCGCCTGGTTCAAGCTGACCCACCGTGACATGGGCCCGAAGTCGCTGTACCTCGGCCCGGAGGTCCCGGAGGAGACCCTGCTGTGGCAGGACCCGCTGCCCGAGGCCGAGGGCGAGCCCATCGACGACGGGGACATCGCGACCCTCAAGACCAAGCTCCTCGAGTCGGGTCTGTCCGTCTCGCAGCTGGTGTCCACCGCGTGGGCCTCGGCGTCCACCTTCCGCGGCAGCGACAAGCGCGGCGGTGCCAACGGCGCCCGTATCCGCCTGGAGCCGCAGCGCGGCTGGGAGGTCAACGAGCCCGACGAGCTGGCCCAGGTCCTGCGCGTCCTGGAAGGCATCCAGCAGGAGTTCAACTCCGGCTCCGGTGCCAAGAAGGTCTCCCTGGCCGACCTGATCGTCCTCGGTGGCTCCGCCGCCGTCGAGAAGGCCGCCAAGGAAGCCGGCTTCCAGGTGGAGGTCCCCTTCGCCGCGGGCCGTGTCGACGCGACGCAGGAGCACACCGACGCCGAGTCCTTCGAGGCGCTCGAGCCGACCGCGGACGGGTTCCGCAACTACCACGGCAAGGGCAACCGCCTGCCGGCCGAGTACCTGCTGCTCGACCGGGCGAACCTGCTGACCCTGAGCGCCCCCGAGATGACCGTCCTGGTCGGCGGCCTGCGGGTGCTCGGCGCCAACTACCAGCAGTCCCAGCTCGGCGCCCTGACCACGACGCCCGGCTCGCTGACGAACGACTTCTTCGTCAACCTGCTCGACCTGGGCACGACGTGGAAGGCGACCTCCGAGGACCAGACCACGTTCGAGGGCCGCGACGCCGCCACCGGCGAGGTCAAGTGGGCCGGCTCCCGCGCCGACCTGGTCTTCGGCTCGAACTCCGAGCTGCGGGCGCTCGCCGAGGTCTACGCGAGCGACGACGCGAAGGAGAAGTTCGTGAACGACTTCGTCGCCGCGTGGGTCAAGGTCATGAACCTGGACCGGTTCGACCTGGTCTGACCGGTCTGATCACCTCCGCATGACAGCACGCCCGGGCCGGGAGGCCCGGGCGTGCTGTTCGTTGCCTGAGGAACCGTCAAAAGCCGTTCAAGGTAAGAACATCACTTACCCAACTCTCACCATGAAACGGCAAGGACCGCGGTTGGGCGCTCGGCCGGGCATACGTTCTGGCCGTGAACTCACATGCCACCGCCCACAGAGGCACCGGCCCTGAACCGCACCCCTTCGCCGGTCCACGGCCGACCACAGGCGGCACCGTCCGCCGCGCTCTTCTGCGCACCGCGCTGACCGGGGCCGCCGCCCTCGGCGCGGGCCTCACAGCCGCCCGCCCGGCCGCCGCCACGAGCGGGCCCGGCACCCGACCACGGCCGAGCACCCCGCAGGAGGCCCTCGCGGAACTGGCCGCGGGCAACCGCCGCTGGCGCGCCTTCCGCGAACGCCACCCGCACGAAACCCCCGCCACCCGACGGGAGTTGACCACCGCCCAGCACCCCTTCGCGGTCGTGCTCGGCTGCATCGACTCCCGCGTGCCCCCGGAGCTGGTCTTCGACCAGGGACTGGGCGACCTGATGACCGTACGCACCGCCGGGGAGGTCCTGGACGAGGCCGTGCTCGGCAGCGTCGCCTATGGCGTCCTGGAACTGGGCATACCGCTGGTCGTGGTGCTCGGGCACCAGTCGTGCGGCGCGGTGCGGGCCGCGGTCGAGGCGGAGCGGTCCGGCGGGCACCTGCCCGCCCACATCCAGTACCTCGCCGACCAGATACGCCCGGCCATAGACCACGGCACGGAAGGGGACGCACGGATCGACGCCACGGTCGACGCCAACGTCCGCCTCGTCCGCTCCCGGCTGGCCGCGGAGCCCGACCTCGCCGCCAAGGTGAGCACGGGCCGGCTGGCGATCGTCGGCGCCCGTTACGAACTGAGCAACCAGGCCGTCCACCGCGTCAGTTGAGAGCCGCCCGGCTCGCTGTGCGCCACAGCGGGCCGGGCCCGGCCCGTCACGCCCGCAGCGGATTGAAGCGCGCCGCCGCCATCAGGTACCAGGCGGTCGCGCCCGTGTGCCGGTACGGGTAATAGCCGAAGCCGAACCCGGTGTCCAGCGGACTGCTCGCGGACACCACCCCGGCCCGCTCGGGCAGCGCCTTGCCGCCGACGGTCTGACCGCCGCCCAGCAGCTCCTGGGCCTGCTCGGTCGACGTGAGCAGCCGCCGGGCACGCGCCTCGTCGCCACGCTTCCCGCGGTCCCGCAGGGCGAGCGCGAGATGCGCCGTCCCCTCGAACCACACACCGTTGCGGTCGGGCTTGGGCTGGCCCTCCGCGATCGGCGCGTCCTCGTTCGCCACCAGGCTCGCGGAACTGAAGGTGACGCCCTCGTACGTCTGCCCCGCGGGCACCGTGCTGTTCGTGCGGCCGGAGTGATCCAGGACGGCCAGCTGCGCCACGGTCCAGTCCAGCGAGCGGGCGTACCCGCCCGTGCGGGAGCCGAACGCGAGATGGGTCCAGGTCTGGGTGTCCTCCGGGACCGGGGACTTGTTGATGGTCACCCCGTCGTTGGTGCCGGTGTAGAAGAAGCCCCCGGCCGGCTCCCACATCCGGCGCACGAAGGCCTCGGCCCGCGCCCGCCGCTGAAGCCACACCCTCTCGCCGGTCAGCCGGGCGAGCCGGCCGAAGAGGCACACCAGGTCGGTGTTGTGCTCGGTCGACGTGAACGGCAGCCGCTGATTCGCCCCGTCCACCCCGAACTTGTAGCCGCCGAGCGGTTCGTCGGTACGACCGGTCCGCTCGATCCACTCACCGATCCGTACGGCACCGGCGAGGAAACGGCGCGCCCCCGTACGGCGGGCGAGGGCGCTCAGCGCGATGCCCGCCCAGGCCATGTCGCCCACGGCCGTGCCGGTGAAGCCGAACTGCGTACCGACGTTGGCGGTGCCGTCCGCCCGGACGAAGCCGTCGGGCTGGAGCGAGCCGTCGTAGAAGGTGTACGGCCCGACGTTGTAGGCCTGCCGGAGCCTGCCGTCGTCGTACGCCGGGTCGTGCGTCTGCGCGTAGAGCAGGGCGTCGCCCAACGCTGTCGCCCTGGCCAGGCTCTCCGGACGCCGGGCCGCGAGGTGGGCCAGGATCGCCAGGGCGTTGTCGTAGGTGAACGCGGTGCTGAAGAGGCCTGCCTGGTCGGTGTAGCTCTGGGTCAGGCGGATGCCGCCGTGGTCGGGGTAGGCGTCCATGGCGGCGGCGAGGAAGGCGCGTCCCCTGGCCGGGGCCGACAGCGGGCCGGTCTCCGTCGAACCCCCGGCGCCGTCCGAACCCGCCGCCAGGGCCTGCCCGGAGCCTGCCGCGGCGATCCCCGCGGCGCTGATGCCGAGGCCGGCACCGATGAGCGAACGCCGGCTCGGCGCCGGGCCTTGTCTGCCAGTCATGGGTCTCCTTTGAGAGCGCTCTCAGCACTGGGCGCTCATTGTGCTGGGGCCCTGAGGGCGGGTCAACGCCCCGGTGGGAAAGGAGAATTCCAGAAGAAGGGAAACGGGAAGGCGACCGCCGGGCGGATCACTCGCAGACGATCTCGTCACGCGGCGTGTAGTGCGTACGGAACGGCTCCCGCTTCACTTCGCGGCCGTCGTCGTAGAAGACCCGCTCCACGGTGACGTCGAACCCCTCGAGCGGCGTCTGCGGCACGCACTCCTTGTCGTCGCTCACCTTCTTCCCGGGCTTCTTCACCTCGGTGCGCGGGCCCTTGACCGACTTGATCTCGTCGTACTTCCGGGTGCCGAGGAAGGAGACGGTCACGGACGTGTCCGTGGACTCGGCCTGGATGTAGATCGCCTTGCCGGAGTCGTTGGTGAACCTCAGATCCAGGCTGCCCCAGGCGACCGTCGCCTCGCGGCCCTCCGGGTAACGCTCGATGTAGAAGGAGTGCGCGCCGTGCTCCACGGGCTTGACCCCGGCGAAGAACAGCGCGTTGTACACGGTCGTCGCCACGGACGAGACGCCGCCGCCGGACGCCTTCGTGAACTGGTCGTTGAGGATGATGATGCCCTCGACGAATCCGTTCGCCTCGGTGCGCTCACCGACGGTCCGGTTGAAGCTCCACGTCTCGTCGGGCCTGACCAGGGAGCCGTTGATGAGTTCCACGGCCCGGCCGATGTTCTTCGTGCGGTACTCGGCCGGTTCGAAGTGGACGGTGAAGGAGGACATCTTCTCCGTCAGGCCCAGCTGGGCGGCGTTCTCGCGGGTGACCTCGGGCTGGGTCCGGTCCACGGCCACCTGACCGCCGCGGTCCGCGCCCGACCTGGTGAGCAGCGGCAGCACCGCCTTGCCCAGTGCCTTGTCGGTGACCTTCTGGCCCACCCTGGCGTCCTCGGCTACCACGGCCTTGTCGCCGTCCGGCCGGAGCGTCGCGTTCCGGGCGGTCGTGGTGACGTCCTTCAGCGGGCCCGCCACGGCGGGATCGTCGCGCAGCCCCTCGGCGTCCAGCTCCGGTCTCAGTCTTCCGCCGCCGTCCGGCCGCATCGCCAGGTGCTCGCCCAGGACGGCCGGCCCGACCGTGAACCGCTTGCCGCCCGCGGTGAGTGTGACGGGCGCCGACATCGCCGGCTCGGCGAACGTGCGCACCGCCCGACGGACCTCGTCCGCCGTGACCTTCGGCCGGGTCTCGCGGGCGGGCAGCGGCGTGACCGCCGGGGTATCGCCCCGCAGGCTGCGCACGAAGGAGGAGCGCAGCGGGCCGACCGCGCCGGCCACGTCCAGCGTGTACCCCGTGCGTGGGGCGACCACCTCGACCCGCCCGTCGTCGAAGGCCACGGCACCGTCCCGGACCTTCTGGTCGAGCCCCTTCGCCACCTGGCCGAGGGCGGCCCGGGCCTGGTCCTCGTCGAGGCGTACGACCGGCTCGACGGCACCGCCCGAGCGGAAGAACCCGCCGATCACGCTGACCGGGCCGGCGCCGGTGCGTGCCGCCCGGTCGACGGTCTCCTCGGCGTCGAAGGAGAGCCCGGCGCGCCGCGGATCGACCGTGCCCGTGCGGTCACCGACCTTCACGCGCAGTTCCCGTGCCCCGGCCGCGTCCAGGTGCCGCTCCAGCTTCCGTACCGCCTCCGCGCGGCTCAGGCCCCCGATCTCCACCCCGCGCACCGTCGTACCGGAGTCGATCTCCCCGCCGGTCAGCATCAGCCCGGCGAGATACAGCCCGCCCGCACCCACGGCCAGCGCGCCGCCGGCCAGGGCCAGGGGTGGAAGCGAGGTGATGCGCGGAAGGGGGGATATGCGGGGGCGCATGGGTCTCCTGGAGATCGATGACGACGGTGCACCCGATGACGCGACGCTGCTGCGGGCAAACACATCAAGCTATGCACATTCGGGCGGCAGACCGGTATGGCCCAGACCACTTATGTCCGAGATCACTCCGGAACCGGCCGGTCCGTGCCCGTATTCCTGCAGGCCACAGAGTGATAACAGCGAACAACTGTCCGGTGGTTGGCGTCGTCTAGGCCGACATGAAGATTTCTTTCCTGATTCACAACGCCTATGGAATCGGAGGCACGATCACCACCACGTTCAACCTCGCCGGGGCGCTCGCCGAGCGGCACGACGTGGAGATCGTCTCCGCTTTACGCCACCGCGAGCACCCCAACCTCGTCCTGGACCCCCGGGTGCGGCTGCGCGCGCTGGTGGACCTGCGCAAGGAGGCGGACCATCCGCTGCACCAGAGACCGGCGAAGGTGTTCCCGTCCGCCGAGTACCGCCACCGCCAGTACAGCGAGCTGACCGACCAGCGGATCGGCGAGTGCCTGGAGGCGATCGACACCGACGTCGTCATCGGCACCCGCCCCGGCCTCAACGTGCACATCGCGCGGCAGGCGCCGCAGCGCGTCCTGCGCGTCGGCCAGGAGCACCTCACCCTCGACAACCACCCGCCCGCCCTGCGCACCGCACTGCGCCGCGCCTACCGCCGCCTCGACGTGATCACCACCGTCACGGAAGCGGACGCCGCGGCCTACCGGCGCAAGATGTGGCTGCCCGGCGTCCACGTCGAGGCCCTCCCGAACAGCGTCCCCGACCCCGCGCTGCCTCCCGCCGACGGCACCGCCAAGGTCGTCGTCGCCGCCGGGCGGCTGGTTCCGGTGAAGCGCTACGACCTGCTCATCGAGGCGTTCGCCCAGGTCGCCGCCGCCTTCCCGGACTGGCAGCTGCGTATCTACGGCAAGGGCGAGGAACAGCCCAGGCTGCGGGAACTCATCGAGCGGCTCCGCCTGTGGAACAACGTGTTCCTGATGGGGGCCGCCACCCCCATGGAGGCCGAGTGGGCCAAGGGCTCGATCGGCGCGGCCGCCTCCAACTTCGAGCCGTTCGGCATGACCATCGTCGAGGCGATGCGCTGCGGACTGCCCGTCGTCAGCACCGACTGCCCCTACGGCCCCGGCGAGATCATCCAGGACGGAGCCGACGGCCGGCTGGTGCCGGTCGGCGACGCCGACGCCCTCGCCTCGGCCCTGCTGGAACTCGTCGGCGACGACGAACGGCGCCGCCGCATGGGCCGCACCGCCCTGGAGAACGCGCACCGCTTCGCCCCGGGCCCCGTCGTCGCCCAGGCCGAACGCATCCTGGAGGACGCCCTCGCGGCCCGGACCACGGACCGACCGGCCTCCACCTCCCAGAACCACCGGAGCAACAGCGCACTGATCGGCCGGAGCCACGCCGCCCGCGACGCGGCCCACGCCGCGGCCGCCGGCGCACTCCGCGCGATACGGAAGGGACGCCGATGACCACGCACCTCGACACCCACCTGCGCACCCACTGCGCGATCGACACGGACGGCCGCATCACCTTCCGCCTCCCGCCGGCCCCGGCCACCCACCCCCAGCTGCTCCTCCGGCTGCGCCCCGAGAAGGGCCGCCCCGAGACGACGCTCCACCTCCTCGACCTGGAGCCCGGCCGGGACGACGGCGACCTGCACGCCGTACTGGAACCCCACCCCGCCCTCGACGAGGGCCGCTGGGACCTGTACCTGCTGCCGGAACCGGGAGCCGAGCGGCAGCGGCTGCGCCCCGGCCTCAGAGACCTGCGCGCCCTCGTCGACGGCCACCTGCGCGACCGGCCCTCACCGGTCGCCGTCAGGATCCCGTACGTCACGAAGGACGGCTTCCTCGCGCTCAGGGCATGGCGGCGCACCGCCCACGCGGAGGCCCGCACCATCGACGTCACGGACCAGGCCGTGACGGTCGAGGCCCGCCTGCACGGCGCCGAACTCCAGGCGGACGCCACCGTACGGCTGCGCCTGCGGGGGACCGGCACCGTACGGGACCTGCGCCCCCGGATCGACGGTGACGGCAGGGGCTTCTCGTTCACCGCCGGCCAGGAGGACCTGACGGGGGGCGACGAAGCCCCGGGCCGGATCTGGGACGCCTTCGTCCGGCCCGCCGCCGACGCGCCACTGGTCAGGATCGGCCGGCTCCTCGACGACGTGGCGGACCGCAAGCACGTCTTCGTCTACCCGGCGCTCACGGCGGGCGGAACGTCCTCACGCCCCTACTTCACCGTCGACAACGACCTCGCGATCGAGGTGACACCGGCCGAATCGCCGAAATGCCCGAAATGAAAATTCCGGGACTTCCGGATGGTTATTTCGTCGGCACCTCGCGACAGGCATGTGTGGATTCTGTGTAAAGCGGCGGCAAAAAGGTCAGGTGCTCCTCCGTAACAGCCATAAACGCCAAGGGGACTTGCGGCCATAAGCAAACTCAAGTACCTAGATGAATCATGAACCTGTTCAACCGCGTCGTGCCGTCCCGCCGGCAGGCGCCGCCAGTCCCCCCACAGCGTCCCGCCGGCGCACCGGCTTCCCCCACTGCGGTCCTGCCCGACCCCGACCTGGCGAATCTCACCGGCGAATGGGTCGTCGACCCTGCTCACAGCAGGATCGGCTTCTCCGTCCGGCATGCCATGGTGACCACCGTGCGCGGTTGTTTCCTGGAGTACGAAAGCCTCCTCTACTTCGACGCGCGCAACCCCGCCCGATCGCGGGCCGACCTCACGCTGTTCACCGCGAGCGTCGACACCGGGGTGGAACAACGCGACGCCCACCTGGTCGGCCGGGATTTCCTGGATGCCGCGACTTATCCGCGTATGCGCTTCACCAGCACAGCGGTGGAACAGATGGGCGCCGACCTCTTTCACATGTCGGGCGAGCTCACCATCAAGGGCATATCGCGGCCGGTCGTCCTGGAGATGACCTATATCGGACACGTCACCGACCCCTTCGGCTACGAAAGGGTCGGATTCGACGGCACCACCACCATCAACCGCTCCGACTGGGGGCTGACGTACAACAGCAGGCTCGCCGAGGGAGGCGCGATGGTGAGTGAGAAGGTGCGTCTGCAACTCGACATCGCCGCCATCCGCACGCCCCCGGCGGGCGGCTGACCCCGCCGGGCCCGGCCGCAGGTCTCAGGTCCCGGTGTCGACGGGCCCGGCCACGACGCGGAACGTCGCCGGGCCCACCGTGATCACCCCGTCGCTCAGCGGCGTGCACCGCACACCGCCCCGCCCGCGCTGGGCGCCGGGGCCGATGGTCACGTCCATCCAGGCGCACGGCCGGGCCGGCCGGTTCACGGCGAACAGCACCGGCCCGGTACCGCAGTCGAGGGCGATCGTCGATCCGACGCAGGAGTCGATGTCGACGCCGCGGAGCAGGACGTTGCGGCGGGTCTGCCTCAGGTCGGCGTCCGCCGGGAAGTTCTCCGCGGCCATGAAGGTCACCGCCGCGTTCCGGTGGGCCGGCCGGGCGTAGTAGCGGTCCCCGACCAGCCCCAGGCCGCGGCGCACTTCCACCTGGGGGACGCGCTCGTCCGACGGGCCGGGGGAGGGGCCGTCCGACGGCCGTCCGGCCAGCCGGTGCGCGGGCGACACCAGCAGTTGCAGCACCTCCACCTCGGTCATGGCGTCAACCCTATGCCGCGGTCGCCGCCACCCGGCGGGTCCACGGGAGTCGCACGGTCACTCGCCCCGACTCCGCCCGACCCCACCCTCCTCCAGAGGGGCCCGGCCGTCCGCCGACTCGCCCGCGGTGAGGTGCTCCAGCACCTCGACCAGTTCCTGGCACGCGCGCTCCACCGAACGACGGGTGTGGATCTGCTCGGTGATCACGGCCGAAAGGATCAGGGCAGTCAGGGCCATCGCCCCGTTGAACGCCTGGAGCTTGATCATCACCTCGACCCTGGTCAGCCGCTCGAACGGCCCGGCCCGGTCGGTCGCCGCCACCGTGGTCATGACCGACGCGAAGAGGGCGCACAGCATGCTGCCGGCCAGCTGGAACCGCAGAGCCGCCCAGATCAGCAGGGGATAGACGAGGAAGAGCAGACTGACCGGGCTGTGCGCGGTCAGCGGAACGACACAGCAGACGATCAGCGCCAGACCCGAGGCCTCCTTCCAGCGCGACAGGCGCAGCGGCGGGCGGACGCGGGAGAGCAGGAGCAGCACCGGGGTGACGATCAGCACGCCCATCGCGTCGCCCACCCACCAGGCCAGCCACACGGCCCAGAAGCCCGGCCATTCGAGTCTGCCCGTGGCGAGCAGGATGCCCGCGCCGGTGGTCGAGCTGATCAGCATGGCGGTGAGCGCGCCCAGGAACACCAGGGCGAGACCGTCCCGCAGACGCGCCAGATCGGTTCGGAAACCCGTCCGGCGCAGCAGCAGGTATCCCACGACGGGGGCCACGGTGTTGCCCGCCAGCACGCCGAACGCCCAGGGGTCCAAAGAAGTGAGGGAGAGGATCACGAAGAAGGCGCCCAGGGCGATCCCCGGCCAGCAGCGCAGCCCGAAGATCAGCAGGAACGCGACCGAGACGCCGGTCGGCGGCCAGATCGGGGTGACGACCGCGCCCTCGACGACCAGTTCCCGCATCAGGCCGAGCTGCCCCGAGACGTAGTAGCAGGCGGCGACGGCCAGCGTCTGCAGAGCGACGACGGCCGGCGTACGCAGATCCCGGCTACCCACCACAGCAGCCATGAGACACCGAGGCCGCCGCGACGGCGAGGTGAGAGCGGGGGCCCTGCGGCCCTATGGCTGAGCCTCCGGTCCGTCGAGGCCGACGACCAGCACGGCGGCGTCGTCGTCGTGCCCCACCCGCTCCGCGCCCTTGATCAGGGCGGCCGCGAGGGCGTCCACGTCCATGCCCGCCATCGCCGCGACGCCCGCGAGCCGCGTCACCTGGTCCAGGCCCTCCTCGAGCGGCAGGGAGGGCCCCTCCACCACACCGTCCGTGAGCAGCACGAACATGCCCCCCGTGGTCAGCTCGTACCGGGTCACCGGATACGACATCCCCGCCAGGATGCCCAGCGGCGGCCCGCCCTCGTCCTCGGTGACGCCGGACTTCCCGTCGGCCGTGGCCCAGACGCAGGGCAGGTGCCCGGCCCGCGCGCTCTCCAGCACGCCGGCACACGGGTCGAGCCGTATGAACGTGCAGGTGGCGAACAGGTCGGAGCCCAGCGACAGCAACAGTTCGTTGGTCCGGGCCAGGACCTCGCCCGGCTCGCTGGTGACGGAGGCCAGGGCCCGCAGCCCGGCCCGCACCTGTCCCATGAAGGCGGCGGCTTCGATGTTGTGGCCCTGGACGTCACCGATGGACAGACCGATCCGGCCGTCGCCCAGGGTGAAGGCGTCGTACCAGTCGCCGCCCACGTTGAGCCCCTGGCACGCGGGCGCGTACCGCACGGCGAGATGCAGCCGGCGGGCGACGGGCAGGTCGCGCGGGAGCATGCCGCGCTGCAGCGCGATGGCCAGCTCGACCCGCGACCGCTGCAGCTCGGCCTGCGCACGCGCCTGAGCCGTCAGCGCCCCGAGCCTGGTCAGCAGCTCGTCGCCGTCGTCCGTCGTGCCGGTGCGGGCCATTGATCACTCCGGCGAGGATGGTCACGGTCGGTGACGACCCTCGAAGGCAAATCACCTAATTTGTGTCCATAGGATGATACGTGGCCGGAGTCCTGTCGACGACTCGCGCTCCCCGCGCCCGCCCGACCGCCGCCAGGACGAAGGTGACGCTGATCAGCAGCGCCCAGGCGCCGAACTTCTCCACCCCCACCGGCTCCCAGCCGTGCTCCTGGTACGGATAGCGCCAGGCACCCACGAGCGTGGCGAGGTTCTCCGCCACCCACAGGAAGAACCCGATCAGGGCGAAGGACAGCGCCAGCGGCATCCGCCGGCGCACACCCCGCACCGTGAAACACACCGACGTCCCCGCGGTGACGGCCAGCAGCAGCCCAGTCAGCACCCAGCGGACGTCGGGCAGCCAGTGATGGCTGAAGAAGTTGACGTAGATGGCCGCGGCCACCACCGCCGTCGCCCGCGGGCGGTACCGCACGAGCCCGAGATCGAACAGATGCCAGGCCCGGCACACGTAGCTGCCCACAGCCGCGTACAGAAACCCGCCGTACAGCGGAACGCCGGCGAACTTCAGCACGCCCGGCTCCGGATAGCTCCACGAACCGAGCGACACCTTCACCAGCTCGAAGGCCAGGCCGATGACATGGCAGGCCGCGATGACGGCGACGTCCCGCCCGTTCTCCCAGCCACGCAGCCAGAACACCAGCGTGAGCAGCACGCCGTAGACCACCAGCAGGTCGTAGCGCGCCAAGGGAAGGTCGGGCAGCAGGGCGGACACGGCCACGCCGGACAGCAGCGCGATGGCGAACGCGCACGCCCGGGTCTGCGTCCAGGCGAAGTCGAGCAACTGCCGGACCGGCGCGGTCCAGGGGTCGGTGAAGCGTGGAAGGATCATGGTGCCCTGTAGGACGGGCCCGCGCGCCTACCGGTTGCAGCGACCCTCGCGACCCTCCCCGGCCGGCACCCGCCCGCCCCGCGCCACGCCGTCCCCGGCCGCGCGATCCCGGGCTTCCGCCACGGCCCGACGCAGCAGCCGGGCAAGACGCTGATCCGCGTCGGGCGCGGCGCACAGCACCCGGAGTGCGTGTTCCAGGTACCGCCGCCCCGGGCCACGCCACCACAGCAGATCGGCCGTACGGCCCGGCAGCCCGCCCCCAGGGGCGTGAGCCAGCTTCTCGCTCCGCCGGCGGCAGGCACGGCCGTGCCGGGCCAGACGCCGGGACGCGGGGCGCAGTACGCGCGCCGCGCCCACGACCGAGCCGACGAGCAGCGACGTGTACGCCCTGTCCGGGGGACGGGCGTCGGCGAGCTCGGCGGCCAGAGGCCACAGGGCGTGCCGGGTGGCGTCACCGACGCTGTCGTTGACCACGCGGGCCAGAGCCGCGAGCGCCGGATGTGTACCGGCGGGGCTGTCGGTGAACCCGCCGCCGGCCAGCAGCGCGGCGCTCTCCATCAGGCAGGCACCGTCGCCGGGGTCCAGATGCGCGAAACGCCCGGGCGCCGGAAGTCCGGCCGGCGGTATGTCAGGGGACTGCCGGGACGGCGGAAAGGCGATCATGCGGGCCTCCGGGCGGGCATCACAGACCGGTGACGGCGTGCAGCAGGAGGTAGAGCGCGGCGGCGGGAATCCCGGCGCCGAAGAACGTGAGCACCCAGGCCGTGACGATGGAGCGGGCCACTTGCCAGCGTACGTCCGAGGCACGCCGGGTGGCACCGGCACCCAGAATGGCCGCGGTGATCGTCTGCGTGGTGGAGATCGGCGCCTTCAGCAGGAACGCGGTGGTGTAGAGGACGGTCGCGGCGGCGGTCTCGGCGGCGAACCCGCGCGGCGGATCGAGGTGCACGATGCGCCGGCCGAGGGTGGTGATGATGCGGCGCCCGCCGCTGTAGGTGCCGGCGGCCATGGCGGCCGCCACGGCGGCGATCACCCACAACGGAACCGAGAAGCCTTCCTGCCAGCCCGCCGTGACCAGCGCCAGCACGATGACCCCCATGGTCTTCTGCGCGTCCTGCAGGCCGTGCCCCAGCCCCATCGCGGCGGCGGAGACGGTCTGTGCCATACGGAAGCGGCGCGTGGTCCTCCGGGGCGTCGAACGACGGAACAGCCACAGGATGGCCACGTGCAGGGAGTAGCCGAGAGCCACACCGACCAGCGGGGAGAGCAGCATCGGCAGGACGACCTTCTCCACGATCCCGGACCAGTGCACGGTGGCGGACGCGGCGAGCGCGGCACCGACCAGCCCGCCGATCAGCGCGTGCGAGGACGAGGTCGGCAGCCCTCGCCACCAGGTGAACACGTTCCAGCCGATGGCCCCGAGGAGCGCGCACAGGACCAGCAGCAGACCCGATTCGCCCTCCGGCGCGCCGATGATCCCGCTGCCGACGGTCTGGGCCACCTCGGTCCCCAGGAAGGCGCCGAAGAAGTTCATCACCGCGGCCATGGCCAGCGCCACACGCGGCGTCAGGGCCCTGGTGGAGATGGAGGTGGCGATCGCGTTCGCTGCGTCGTGGAAGCCGTTGGTGAAGTCGAAGGTCAGCCCCACGATGATGATCAGCACCACCAGGGTGAGCTCCATGACCGATCACCTTTCCGCGGGCAGAGCACCGGACCGCCACGGGCGCCGTCGGCGCACGGGTCCATCGTGCCGCGAAACTCCCGGACGGACCCGCCCGGAGCGGCGGTAGTGGGACGAGCGGGGAGGGTGATCCGTTTTACGGTGTCCTGGTGCGATCTGTTCCGAAATGGGTCCTGTTGTCGTCGGCGTGCGCCCCCACCGTGCTGATCATCGGCTGGATGGTGGCGGCGGCACTGCAAGGACCCTCCTACGACCCGGCCGCCCAGACCATCAGCGTCCTGGCGGCCCCGGGAGGCTCGGGCTACTGGGTGATGACAGGCGCGTTCATCGCCCTGGGCGTCTGCCACCTGCTCACCGCCTGGGGGCTGCGCGCGGCCGCGACCCCCGGCCGGCTGGCCCTGGCGGCCGGGGGAGTGGCAGCCCTGGCGGTGGCCATGGTCCCGGCGCCGAGCAGCGGCGGCTCCCTGGGCCACGGCTCGGTCGCCGTCATCGGCTTCGCCGTCCTGGCGGCATGGCCCGTCCTGGCCGTCCGGACCGGCGACGGCGTCCCCTGGGCCCTGCGGCCCTTACCGTCCCTCGGGGCCACCGCGGTGATGGCGGTGGGCGCGGCATGGTTCCTGGTCGAGACGCAACTCCACGGCGTCGCCGGTGTCGCCGAACGCGCGGTCACGACCCTCCAGTCGGTCTGGCCGTTCGTGGTGGCCCTCTCCTGCCTGCGCCACTCCGCACGCGGGGCCGTCGCCCGCCGGTAGGGTGACCGGCGTGAAGGTGGGCAGCGAGGAAACCCGGCTGATCGTCCTGCGCGGCAACAGCGCCTCGGGCAAGTCGTCCGTCGCGGCCGGTCTGCGCGAGAAGTTCGGCCGAGGCCTGGCCCTGGTCGCCCAGGACAACCTCCGCCGCACCGTGTTGCGCGAACACGACCTGCCCGGGGCCGCGAACATCGGCCTGATCGACACCGTGGCCCGCTACGCCTTGGACGCCGGTTTCCACGTCGTCGTCGAAGGCATCCTCTCCGCCGACCGCTACGGCGACATGCTCGGCCGGCTGAGCGCCGACCACCGCGGCCCGACCCGTCACTACTACCTGGACGTACCGTTCGACGAGACCCTCGCCCGGCATGCCACCAAGCCGATCGCCGACGAGGTGGACGAGACCCGACTGCGCGAGTGGTACCGGCCGTTGGATCTGCTGCCCGGCGGAGTCGAGACGGTCATCGGCGCCGACAGCTCCCTCGGGGCGACCGTCGACCGCGTCCTGCGCGACACCGGCCTGTGCCGTCCGGCGCGGCAGCACACCCTCTCCGATCGGTTCGCGGCCGGGACGTGACGCCGTCGCGAGACCACCGACCCAGGAACGCCGAACGTACGCGCTTGGTACGGGAAACCGACGCTCCACGCTAGGGTGACGGAGCAGGAGGTACCCGATGTCGGAGCTGTTCGACGCGGTCGACGCGCTGGTCGCGTCCCGCTCCCCGCTGCCGCCCCCGGCGGAACGCAAGCGGCTGCGCCAGGCCCACGGTCTGACGCTGGACGAGGTGGCCGCCGCGCTGCAGGTGCGGCGTGCGACGGTCAGCGGCTGGGAGGCCGGCAAGACCGAACCGCGCCCGCCGGAGCGCGACGCCTACGCCCGCATGCTGAAGCAGCTCGCCCAGCTCTACCCCGCCCCCGACGCCGCGGCGCCCCCGAAGGACACGTCCGTTCCGGAGACGCCGGCCGCCCCCGCCGCACCGGCGCCGTCCGCAGGCGAACCACCCACCGAACCGCCCACGGCCCGCACAGGATCCGCGGACCCGGCCCCGGAGGATCCCCCCGGCAACGCCGCACCCCGCCCCGCCCGCCCTGCCGCCGTGCCGCGTCCGGCGGCCGCCACGACCAGGCCGTCACCGACGTCGCGCCGCCCCGGCACCAAGAAGGCGGCCCCGGCGCACACCCCGGCGGCCGACGCCGACCCGCGGTTCGCCAACGGCCCGCTGCTCGTCATCGACGTGGACGACGGCTCCCGGACGACCGGGTACGGCATCGGCGGCCTCGTCCTCGACGTCCCCGCCAAGTCGCTTCCCGCGCTGGTGGAGTGGGCGCTGAAGGAGGCTCAGCTCGGAGCGGCGAGGCTGCACGGCTCCGGCAGGGACGCCGACCCCCTGCTCGTGCTCACCGAGCGAGCGTGCGAGCGGTACGGGCTCCCGGTGGCCCTCTCGGACGCCGAGCGGCTCACCGGGCGCCTCCCGGACGGCCACAAGGTCCTCAAGCAACTCGACCGGGCCGACTGGCAGTTGACCAAGCGAGGGTTCGGGCCGTGGGCGCGGGTCTACCGCCCCGCCCAGGGCCGCCGGCGCCAGTGCGTGCAGCTGTGCATCCCGTCGTGGGGCGCCCTCGACGCCCGCACCTGGGGTCACGCCGCGCAGCTCGAGCCGGCGGAACTCGCCCGCGTGCTCGGCGCCTACGCGACCCGCGTGATGACACCGTGCGGCTCGACCGCCGTCACCGGCCTGGAACTGATGACCGCCCTCAACCCTCCGACCCGGGCGAGCGAGGCGGACGAGAACGGGAAGCGGCACAAGGAGCACCGCCCCGGTTCACTGGGCGAGCACCCGATGGACTGCGCCCCGTGCGAGGCCCCGGACGGCCACCCGCTGCTCGCCGGCCTGCCCCGCTTCCACCAGCGGGGCCCGGACGAGATGCTGTTCGAGGAGGCGTACGACTGGGCGCGTGAGCTCACCGACGCCGAGTGCATGCGGCGGTACCTGGTCGGCATCGACGTCAACCTCGCCTTCGGCGCCGCGGCCAACGGTGCCGTCGTCGGCCTGGCGACGCCGCCCGTGCACCTCACCGACCCCGTCTTCGACCCGACGCTGCCCGGGTCATGGCTGGTCGACCTCTCCCACGTCGACCTCTCCCGCGTCCAGGTCGGCAAGCAGTGGCGCCGGCTCGAGAGCGCGTTGCTGCCCAGCCCGTTCACGCCGACCGGCGAGCGCCCGCAGGGCCCTGCCTGGTACGCGACCCCGACGGTGGCGTACGCGGTGGAGCTCGGCTACGACGTCGCCCCGGCCGAGGCCTGGGTACGCGAGGACAAGGGCAGGTTCCTGGACGGCTGGTACAAACGGCTGCGTGACGCGTACGTCGACACCATGACCGACCTGGGCGTGGGCGAGAAGCTCGTCACCCGGGAGTTCCTGGAGGCCATGGACGGCTGCAAGCAGCGCGATCCGGAGATGGCGATCGTCCTGGACGCGGTCAAGTCCACGGTGAAGGGCGGCATCGGCAAGCTGCGCGAACGGGCGCGTGGCGGCGGCTGGAAGCCCGGGCAGCCCTGGCCGGCTCTCTCCCGCCCGACGTGGCGGCCCGACATCCGTGCCACCGTCATCTCCCGGGCCCGGATCAACATGCACCGCAAGATGCTCAACCTGGCGGCGGCAACAGGCCGGTATCCGGTGGCGGTCCTGTCGGACTGCGCCGTCTACGCCGCCGACGGTCCCGGCCCGCTCGACGTCCTGCCCTACGACGCCGACGACAAGACGGTGCCGGGCAGCTTCCGGCTCGGGGTGTCACCGGGAATGGTCAAGCACGAGGGCACCCAGACCACCCTGTGGGCCGAAGCGGTGCGGGAGAAGTACGGCCAGGTCCTCAACCTGGCCCGCTACATCAAGACCGGTGAGGTCACAGCCAAGGACGACGGAGAGTAGGGGAGCGGGCCGATGGACACGGTCGGGGACGGCCTCGACGCCGCGCTGCGGAAGGCGTTCACGCGCCCGATCCCCAAGAGCGCGGGCGCGCAGATGCGCTACCTGGTCAGACAGCTCAAGGGCACCAGGCCGGTGGCCGAGTTGCTCGGCATCACCCAGCGCACCGTCGAACGGTATGTGAAGGACCAGATCAGAAAGCCCCGTGCCGACCTCGCGCAGCGCATGGAGCGCGAGGTCACAGCGAGGTGGCAGCCCCAGATCCGGTCCAGGGCCAAACAGGCGGCGGCCACCACCGGCGGCATCGTCATCGACACCCGCGCCCGGTTCGGCTACACGGCCGCCCCCGGTTCCACCGACGACGCCCGGCTGCGCCACCTCACCGTCGCCCTGCCCCCGCAGTACGCCGCCCGCCTCTTCGAGACGAAGGAAGCCGGCGGCACGGAACAGCAACTGCGCGACATCGCGGCCGAGGCACTGGGAGAGGTGTACTTCCGCGACAGTGGCCGCCGTGCCCACGGCCTCGAAGTCGAGTTCACCGACGTGGAGCACCTCGAGTTCGACCTCTGACACAGTGCCGGCCGATGTCGATCGCGAGTCGCCGGTGGGCGCGGGCCATGCCGGTCAGATCGTCGCGCAGCTCGCCCAGCCAATCCGGTTCCCCCTGAGCGGGTTCGCCCAGCGCGCGGGTGATGCGCACGAGAGAGGCCACGGCATGCAGGCCGGCGAACAGCGGCAGGCGCCCCAAGTCCTCGTCGTCGAACGGGCGCACGCCGCGGTAGCCGTCGACGAAGGCGTCGAACCGCGCCCGGTGCACGGGGGCGGGCCGACCGGTGGGGTCGGTCAGGTCGCGCACGGCGTAGGCGACGTCGGCGGCGTACCAGGAGAGGGCGGCCTCGTCGAAGTCGTAGGCGACCGGCCCGCCCTCCTCCCAGGCCATGTTGTCCAGCTCGAAGTCACCGTGCACCACACCCCAGTGGTCCTGTCGACGCGGTAACTCGCTCATCACGTCGGAGAGCCGCGCCGTCGCCTCGACCAACTCGGCGTCATCGGCGAACAGCGTGCCGACGGACGGAATTTCGCCGAAGGCCTCGGGCAGCCCGGCGTCGAGCCCGGCGGCATCGCGATGCAGCCGGGCCAGTGCCTGCCCCCACTGCCGTGCTTGTGATGCGGTGAGCTCGCTGACGTCGACGTCCGCGCCGGGCGCCGGTTCGACCACCATGGCGTGCACGGCACCGAGACCGGTCGCCACGGTCGTGGTCAGGGTCCCGGACTCGGTGGCGACCGGCCGCACCACCGCCGAGCCGCCGTCGCTGAGCCGTGCCATCAGCTCGGCCACCACGGCCAGGGACTTCGGGCCGCGATACGAGTCGGGAACGAACCGCAGGTAACGCCGTCGGCCGTCCTCCGGAAGCACGAATACATGGGAGGCACTGGAGCGCCACCACTTGGCAGTGCCGGCCGCGTAACCCCACCGGGCGGCGACCTGGTCGGCGATCGGGCTGTCCCATGCTTCGGACACGGTCCGCTTGAGTCGATCGATCTCGGTCAAGGGCATCATCGCGAGTCTCCGTTTCGCGGTTCGAGGTGTAACACGGCGCTGCTCGCGTGGCGCAGTAAGAGGCAGTAATGAGTCAGTCCGAGGCTGAATCCGACTGCCTGGGGCGACCCCTGTAAACCACTTACGCGCGAGATGGGAATTTCCTGTGAACAATACCGACCCGGTTGCCGGATACCAGGCGTACGACCAGCCTCAGCCCCAGCCCCCGGGGCATGGCCGCCCCGGGCGTGACCAGGCCACATCGCGGCGCATAGCCCTTGCCGTCTGCACGATCGCCGACGTGGCGGCCGGTTTCCTGGGCCTGTGGATCGTGCTCTACCTGCTCGACGCGAACCAGGGGAATCCCTTTGTCGAGTTCGTCCACGGAATGGCGGACTGGCTGTCCGGATGGGCACAGGACATTTTCACGATGGACACAGAGGGGCTCCGTGTTGTCCTCAATTACGGCCTCCCGGCGGTCATCTATCTGCTGATCGGCCACGGAATCGCTGCCCGGCTGAACCGGGCCTGAAGGGGCGTCGCCGCAGAGCACCGTGAGACGGCCCCCGGTGCCGAGGCGACAGCCCGCCCCGCCCCGGCACCGGAGGGCCGTGTCACTCCTCGTCGCGCAGCCGGGCCGCCAAGGAGGCCAGTGCCTCGGTCTCGTCCGTGTGACCCAGGGGAGTGAGACGGGAGATCGCCGCCTCGAGGCGGATGAGGGCAGGGGCGGGGCGCTCCAGGTAGAGACCCTCCACGACGGCCGCGAGACGGACGCACTCGGCCCACTCCGCGGCGTGGTCCTGCTCCGCTCCCGGCTCGCCGAGCAGAGCCAGGGCCTTCTCCAGGGCGGCCAGCGCGTCCTCGTACTCACCGGTGTAGGCGTTGACCCGCCCGTGCTCGTAGGCCAGGGCGGTGTCCAGGGAACGGCCGTGGGCCTCGTACCCGGCGGCGCGGGCCTCCTCCGCGACGCGGCCGGCGTCGGCGAGGAAGGCGAGGGCGCCGGCCAGGCCGTCGGGGCCCTGCTGCTGGCCCTGGAGCCGGGCGAGTTCGCGCAGGCAGTTGCTGAGCTGCTCGTAGCGCGGGTCCCGGGCGTGGGCGGCGAGTGCCTGCTCCGCCGCTTCGCGGGCCCGGCCGAACTCGCCGGACTCGCCGAGGAGCACGGCGGTCTCCGCGGCGATGATGGCGTGGCTCCCGGGGTCGTCGTCCCAGCCTGCCGACTCGGAAGCGAGGGCGATGAACTCCGCCGTGGCGGCCTTGAGATCGTCTCCCGCGTGCAGCGCGCGGGCGCGGGTCAGCCGCAGCTGAGCGACGAGCCGGTCGTCCAGTTCCCCGGCGGTGATGTCCGGTTCGGCCAGCAGGGAGTCGAGCAGGGCGATGCAGTCCTCGACGCGGCCCAGGTCGAGGCTGAGCTGAGCCGCGTTGCTGTAGGTGCAGAACGCGTCCGTCCGGCTGCCGCGGCGAAGCTCCACCTCCGCGGAGCGCGTCAGATGCCGCAGTGCCTCCTCGGGACGCCCCAGGTGCATGCAGGCCTCGGCCAGGTCACCGTGGAGGCGGCTGGTGTCGACCGCGTCCGCGGGCCACTCGGCGGCCAGTCGCAGCCCCTCGGCCAGGTCCGTGTACGCGGCCTGCGCGTCCCGGAGGCCGAGCTGGAGCCGGCCCCGCAGCCCGAGCGTGCGGGGCAGGTGCCAGGCGGGGCCGTGCGCCCTCAGCCGGTCGAGGAGGGCGTCGATCTCCGTGACGGCGGCGGGCAGGTCACCGGAGATGGCGTGCGTACTGGCCCGCAGCAGCAGGGCGCCGGAGATCTGCCCGACGACATCGTGCCGGGTGGCGAACGCGTGCAGCAGGTCCGCCTCGGCGAAGACGGGCGCGACGTGCTCCTCGCTCCTCGACGCCTGCAGCCGCAGGCCGAGCGAGGTCGCCCGCAGCCGCAGCAGGCGGGCCTCCTGGTACGGGGCCAGGCCGGGTGTCTCCTCGTGCAGGCGCACCATGGACGCGTGGGCGGCGGACAGCGCGGCGGCCGTCGCCTCGGCCCCGTCGTCGCCCCGCACCGGGATCTCGGCGGAGGCGAGCAGGGCACTGCCCCGGGCGACCGCCGCGTGCCCCGGCAGCCCGGCGTCCTCGTACAGGCCCGCGGCCTCCTCGTAGAGGTCGGCGGCGACGGCGAACTCGTCCTTTTCGCCGGCCCGGTTCGCCTCGTCGGCCAGCAGGTCCGCGCGCAACCGCACGAGCGGGCCCACGGCCGGGTCGTCGGGGTGGGCGTAGTCGCGGGCGGCGACGAGCGTACGCAGCCGCGCCCAGCAGGCGGGTGCGTCCGGGTGTCCCTGCTCCTCCGACTTCCTTGCGTGGAGGATGAGTTCGCGCAGCTCTTGGGGGACGGTGGCGGCCGCACGGCCCCCGGCGGTCGCGGAGACGGGTGCGGCCACGGGGGCGGCGGCCGGGGCCACGTCGTCGAGGCTGCGGGTGCGCAGCGTCAGTTCCAGCGTGTCCAGGAGTGGGGCACGGTCGAGTCGGGCCCTGCGGCGGTCGGTGTGGGCCGTGGTCCCGTTGCGGGCGTCGAAGCGGGCGGCGAGGTCGTCGGCGCGGCCGCGCACCTCGGCGCGCAGGCCGGCCACCGTCCAGGTGCGGCCCGCGTAGCCGGGGGCGGTCAGTTCGCCGTGGCCGAGGTGCTCGACGCGCTGGAGGAGGACCTCCACGCCGGTGAGGAAGCCGAGCAGGTCCAGCGGCGAGTCGACCTCGTCGAACAGGTTCCGGTTCTCGGAGAGCAGTTCCAGGCCGCGCGCCTCGTTGCCGGTCAGCGCGCAGAACTCCAGGTGGCGGCCGACTTCCTGCGCCATCGAGGGGTTGCGGCGGCAGCCGCGGTAGCCGGCGAGGTGCAGTTCGCGGGCCCGGTCGGTGCGGCCGGTGCGCAGCAGCGGCAGCAGGGCGTACGACACGGAGCGGGCCGGCTCCTCCTGGCAGGACTCCTTCCCGGCCAGGACGGGCTCCCAGGTGCGCAGCGCCCGCTCGTCGTCGCCCGCCGTCAGGTGGTACAGGGCGCGCTCGCAGGTCTCGCAGGCCTCGCAGTCGCTCAGCCGGGTGCGGGTGCGGGCCGCCCACAGCTCGTAGGCGGGGGTGGTGTCCTCGCCGACGTGGGCGGCGAGCTGGTACGCCTGTCCGTAGTAGGGCTGCAGGCCCAGGCCGGCCTTCTCGTACCGGTCGCGCATCTCGGTGAGCCACTGGCGCAGGCTCGTCAGCGGTATCTCGGGCAGCTGGCGCAGGGCGTGGGCCACCCACTTGAACCGCCAGAACAGCATGTGGCGCAGGCGCTCGTCGAAGACGTCGGGCTGCTCGTCGAAGAGGGTAAGCAGGCGGGCGAAGACGACGGGCGACTTGCGGGGTTCGGAGCCGTAGGTGTACGCCTCCTGGAGTTCGAGGAGCGCGCGGACGAGCGGGAGAGGCTCCGCGAACTGCTCGGCGGCGTCGACGAGTTCCTCGGCGGTGACGGTGCGGGTGCGGCCGTAGGGGCGCCGGTCGTTCTCCTGGAGCGCCTGGTACAGCTCGTCCGGGCTCTGGGGATGGGGTGCGGTGGGCATCGTCAGCTGTCCTTGCGGAGGGCGTGGGCGAGGAGGTCGAGGAAGGAGCGGTTGATGAGGCTCGATTCGGCGGGCCTGAGCGGGCGCCGGGACAGCATCGCGGCCTGCCCGTAGAGTGCTTCGGCGCTGGTGCGGGCCAGCTCGGGCTCGTCGATGGTGACGGCGGTGCGGACCAGCGGGTTGAGCTGGTTGAGGATCAGCTGGGCCCGGGGTGCCTCCTGGCGCAGGGCACCCAGGATGTCGCCCCACAGGCCGCCCTCCTGCTCGCGGGCGAGCTGGGAGCGGGTGCGCTCGTGGCGGGCCTCGCGGCTGTCGACGAGCAGGGCGGGTGCGGAGGCGGGCTGGAAGGTGCGCAGCGCGACGTCGCAGTCGAAGACGGCGAGGGCGTCCCGGGCCTGGGCGAGGTAGGCCGCGGCGGCGAGTTCCGTCTCCCGGTCGACGGGGTCGAGGTGGGCGGTGAGTGTCGCCGGGTCGAGGTCGGCGACACTCGCCTCGGGCCTGATCTCGGGGAGCCGGTGGACCAGTTCGCGGTCGTAGGTGTAGCCGCCGTTGACGACGCCGAGCCCGGCCGCCGAGGCGATCGCGGCGACCTGCCGGAACTCCTCCACGGTCGACGTCACGAGGACGGTGCGGTGGGTGCGCGCGAACTCGTCGAGGGTGGTGTGCCCGTCGGTGGTCTCGAAGGGCAGCCAGGGCAGCAGCATCCGCAGGATCTCGTCGTCGTGCACGGCGAGTGACTTCACGGCCAGGTGGTGGGCCTGGAGGAAACGGCCGAGCAGGTCGGGGTCGCTGGCCGCGGCCCGCGCGATCCACGCGCGCAGCCGCTCGGCGAGGGCGTCGCGGACGGCGGCGAGCGTGTCGTCCTCGTACAGGGACTCGCGGGACGCCGTCGGGCGCAGGCTCTCGGCGTCGACGACACAGCGGACGAAGAACGCCCAGTCGGGCAGGATCTCCTCGGCCTGCTCGGACAGCAGCATGCCCTTGACGTGCACCCGGTGGCCGTGGCGGCGCCCGGCCGGGACCGCCTCGGGCAGCACGCACGCGATGCCCTTCAGGCCCACGACCGGCAGGTCCAGCTCGATGGTGTCCAGCGGCGTGAACCCGAAGACATCCTCGCCGTACGCGGCGAGCGCGCGGGAACGGGCTCCCGGGGTGGGATAGGTGCGCGTCCAGGGGGCGGGCTCGGGGTTGACGGGCGCGCCCGGGGCATCGGGTCCGGCCGTGCCGTCGTCGAAGGTCACCGGGTGGCGCAGCAGGGAGCCGAAGTGCCGGGCCAGCGCGTGCACCTGCGCCGGCCGGGTCCACTCGCCCGCGTCGGCGCGCGGCGTCAGCGTGACGGTGGTGCCGGGCCGGGGGCGGGCGGAGGCGGGCAGGGCGCGGACGGTGTAGCTGCCGTCGCCGCGTCCCCGCCACTCCACGGCGGGCGCGTCGGGCGTGCGGGCGGAGCGGCTCAGGACGTGGATCTCGTCCGCGACGAGGAAGCAGGAGAGCAGGCCGATGCCGAACTGGCCGATGAAGTCCGCGCGTTGCTCGGCGACCTGCTCGGCACGCTTGCTGCTGCGGCCGATCGTGGCGAGGAAGGTGTGGACGTCGGCCTCGGTGAGACCGACGCCGTCGTCCTCGACGCGTACCACGGAACCGTCGGCGTACAGGCGGATACCGAGGGCGCCGGCGGACGCGGACGGGTCGAGGCCGTGCCGGGCGGTCAGCGCGTCCACCGCGTTCTGCATCAGTTCGCGCAGGTAGACGCGGGGGCTGGAGTAGAGGTGATGGGAGAGGAGGTCGACGAGGCCGCGCAGATCCACCTGGAAGGTGCGATCGCCGCCGGCCGGGTTCGTGGCGGTGTCGGGCAGAGTCATCGGGCAGTCCGGAGGAAGAGGGAGGGCGAGTGGGAACGAGGCCGGTGGGCGCTCAGGCGCGGCGGTGGTGGCGGGCGAACTGCTTCTCGGGCTCCGCGAAATAGGTCCAGGGCCAGCTGGTGTAGGCGCCGTCGAGCGTCTGGAAGACGCGCCGGACCGTATGGCGCTCACCGGCCAGGGCCAGCGCCATGGCGAACATGTTGAAGTCGTGCTGCCAGCCCGGGCGATACACGTAGGCCGGGTGGAGGACGCTGTGGTCGGCCGCTTCCCGCAACTGCGCCTGGATCTCGGGCGTCTGGAGGTAGTCCCCGCGCTCCGACTCGACCCACTCCTCGATGTACGCCATGGCGATCACGCAGCCGAGGCGGTGCCCCTGCGGGGCGCGGGCGAACGCCTCCTGGGCGAACGCCAGGGCCTGGCCCGGCTCGCCGCCCCAGCGGGGCTGCAACTGCGACACCCACTCCAGGTGGGTCTCCAGGTCCAGCGGGTCACGGCGCAGGGCGGCGTCGAGCCGGGTCTCGTTGACGGCGCGGCCCAGCGACATGCCGCGGCCGGAGGTCAGGAGACGGCGCCACGGGGTGACCCACTCCGGCCGCAGCTCGGCGGCCTCCAGCAGCTGCTCCTCGGCGATGTCCAGCCGCTCGTGGAAGACCCGCCACTGCTCCTGCGTGACGTTCACGGCACGCTCGGCCGTGCGGGCCTCCCAGCCCCAGATGATGTGACGCGCCCCGGATATCAGCAGGGCCGTCGCCCGGTGCTCCTTGTCCTCCTCGACGGCCCGGCCGATCCAGTCCTGCACACCGTCCACGTCGGCCAGCTCACCGAGGACCTGGTGGTCACGGCCGAGGTCGAAGGGCGCCGGCGCCGCCTTGACCGCCGCCCAGTCGCCGGCGCCGGCCGCCTCCACCAGCGCGAGCACCCGCGCGTCGCCGAGCGCACGCAGCGTGTACATCCCGTTCTTCTGCCTGCGCGGGACGGGCAGGGCATGCGGATCCGCCACCGGTCTCTCCGCACCCCTGCCGAACAACTTGCCGAACATGCCGCGCCCTCCCCTGATGCCACGTGATCGTCCGGTGCAGCATATGCGGCCACACCGACACCGCTTCCACAGGGTTTTCACCGCTGTTTCACGTGGCCCGCCCGGGGGTTCGCGGACCTCATCGCCCTCTCCCTGCCCCTTCGTCACGGCGCCGGGCGATCGGGACCGGACCTCGAGACCAGGCCGGCAGCAGGCCGGTCGGCGCAGGCCCCCTCGGACCACGCCGACCGGCCGGTCGTGTCAGCCGGCGAGGTCGGCCCTGCCGAACAGGCCGGCGTAGCCGGAGGGAAGCTGGCTGAGGATCTGGTTCAGCTCCCCGCCGCTGACCGCCTCGGCCAGGGTGGTCAGGACGGCGCTGGCGTCCCACTCGGCGGTGCGCGGCCGGGCGCCGATGCGCTCGGCGACCCTGCGGCAGAACTCCTCGATCCCGAAGCTCTCGGCCTGCTGCGGCTTGGCTTCCGCGAGTGTCTGTCCGAGCGGTCCGGGCAGCTGGGAGGCGAGGTCGTCGACCTCACCGGGGCTGATCCTCTGGGCCAGCACGCTCAACACGGCCTCGGTGACCTTCGCGGCTTCGTCCTGGCTGCCGTACTCGCCGAGCTCGCGTACGCGGGCGAGGTACTCGTGGTGCTGCATCGTTCGTCACCTCCGCTTGCTGGAGCGTTGACGGCATCTGTGCGATGCCCTCCTTCCCGGTACCCAGGTGTGCGACGTATGCGCCGGTCACCGCTGGTAACGCCGTACGTCAGCCGCGCGCGATGGGGAAGGGCGGCGCGCCACCGGCTGGGGAGGGGCGTACGCCCCGGTCGCCCTCGTGCGTATTCCCCGCTGGTGGAGCCGGCCCCGCGACCTCCACGTGGGCCGGGCGCAGCAGGTGGTCGCCCAGGCGGTAGCCGGGCTGGAGGACGGCCGAGCAGACGAGCCGGTCGCTGCCGGGGGAGGGGTGGTGCACCACGGCGTCATGACAGGCGGGGTCGAACGGGTCGCCCACCTCGCCGAACGACGTGACGCCCAGCGCGCCGAGCTGCTCCTCCAGGCTGCCGGCGATGTCCTCCAGACCCGGCGTGAGCGGCTCGTGCGCACACGCCCGGTCCACGGCGTCCAGCACGGGCAGCAGCGCCCGGAGCACATTGGCCACCGCGATCTCTCGTACGGCCAGGCGGTCCCGCCGGACCCGCTTGCGGTAGTTGTCGTACTCGGCCTTCACCCGCTGAAGGTCGGCGGTCCGCTCCTCCATCAGGCGCCGCAGCTCCGCCAGCTCGGTGTACTGCGGCCCGCTCCCGGTCATCGTCCGCCGGCCTCCGGCTTGTCGTCGTCGACGATCTCCGCGTCCACCACGTCGTCCTCGGACGAGCCACCGGCCGCACCGTCGCCCGCGGCCGCCCCGGCGGCCCCCGCGGGCTGCTGCAGCTCGGCCGTCGCCGAGGGCTCCACCCCCAGCACCGCGTAGAGGTCCGCTCGCTGCTCCCGCGCCTGCATCCCGGCCACCTCCTCGCCTCTGCGAGCTGTCGGTTACAGATGGTGTGATCTATGACATTGCCAGCAAAAGCGACGAGCCTCCACTCTGAATCCCGCAACGGACGTCAAGGAAAGCGGCTCCTCATGGGCGATCATGTGCACGTGCGACTCGGCCAGGGGCTGAGCGTGTCCGAAGACACCTGGACCAAGGTGTTCGACGCCGACGGCGGACAGCCCGAACAGCCCTCCCGGTAGCGCGCACCCGCCCACCGGTCCTTCGCCCTCAGGAGGTTGCCCGAAGCGCGTGTTGCCGGCGGCACCGTCCCATAACCTCATGCCTGGATGTGTCAGATGCCAGGGGGACCCGCGTTCAGGAGGCGATGGTGTTCGGAAGGGGCATGCGATTGCTCGCGGGTGCCATGACCGTGGCCTGCATGGTGCTCGTCGGCCCCAGTGCGCCGAGCGGTGCCGTCTCCGGCAGGGCACTGCCCGTCACCGCTGTCAGGGAGGCCGTACCGAACCGGGTCATGACCTGGAACATCTGCAATCCCTGCAATGTGAGCAACGTCGGCCGGGCGGCGGATATCGCGGCCTATGCTCCCCAGGTCATCGGCCTCCAGGAAGCGTGTGTGCGCGACGTCGAGATGATCAGGGAGTACCTGGAGACCCTGCACGGGCTCGTCTACCGCGTCGAGTACGGGACGGTCCTGCAGAACTGGGGCCGTTGCGGGGGACTGCCGTGGAGCCCGGGGGGCTTCGGTCAGGCGATCCTCTCGGCGGCGCCGATGACCGACCGCGTGAGCGTGGAATACCCCGACGGCGGCTCCGAGGACCGGGGGTACATGGCGGTCACCACCACGGTGGGCGGCCGGTCCGTCCGGGTCTTCAACACCCACCTCGCCCAACGGCTCCAGGAGGACGTCCGCGCGGACCAGGTGGGCGTGCTCGCCCCAGAGGTCGCCCGGTACGACCGCGCCATCGTGCTCGGCGACTTCAACGCGGTGCCGGATGCCCCCGAGCTCGACCCGATGTGGGAACTGGCCGCGGATGCCGACCCCGGGTGTCGTCCCGCGCCCGCCGGCACCTGCGAGCCGACCACCGACTGGCAGCTCAAGTTCGACTACGTCTTCCTGCGGGGCATGATCCCGCTCGAGCACCGCGTGCGCCCCACCGAGTACTCGGACCATCATCCGGTGCACGCCGACCTGGACCCGGCCTGAGCGCACACCGGCACGGCGAGAGGGCTCAGCGGACCCGGTCGTAGACCATGGCGACCTCGCCCAGCTCGCCCGTCTCGTGATGGGTGAGGCTCCACTTCGAGCTCGGCAGGCCGTCGTCGAAGAGCCGCTGCCCGCCCCCGGCGATCTCGGGGCAGATCAGGAGGTACAGCCGGTCGAGGAGGTCCGCGGCGAGGAGCGCCTTGATGACGCTCGGGCAGCTGTTGACGAGGATGTCGCCGCCGCCGGTGGCCTTCAGTTCGGCGACGACATCGGCGGTCGGGGCGTTCACCACGCGGGTGCGTGCCCACGGTGCTTCGGTCAGAGTGCTCGACAGGACCACCTTCTCCGTGTCGACCAGCCACTTCGCGTATCCGCGATCGCGCGGATCGGCGTTCTCGTCCTCGGCGACGGTCGGCCAGAATCCCAGGAAGCCCTCGGCGTTGACCCGGCCGAGTAGCGCCGTCGTCGCGCCCTCCCAGATACGGGTGAGGTGGTCGCGCGCGACATCGGTGGTCGCGTAGGGGACGATCGCGCCGACGTCCCCGGGCCCGCCGGGGCCGTTGTAGCGCCCGTCGAGGGTGAGTCCGAGGTTCGCCGTCACCTTGCGTCCGGTCGAGCTGGTCATGGCTGTCCGTCCTGTCTCTTGGTGTGGGCTGTCTTCGTGGTGCGCTCAGACGCGCCGACGGTGTCGTGCGCGTTGGCGTCGAGGGCCGCGGCGAGCTTGTCGAGGCTCTGGCCGAAGCCGATCTCGATGCCGGCGATGAAGTCCGCGGAGTCGACCGTGCTGTCGGTGATCCGCCAGTGCACGTCGAGGTCCGTGCCGGTGTCGGTGGGCCGCAGCTCCATCTCGACGTGTGCGGTGAAGGCGAGGCCACCGTCGGGAAGGAGCGGGGAGAGCCGGTAGGCAAGGCACTCCCCGGGGCGCACGTCGTCGACGGTTCCCTCCGCGCGCCCGGCGACCGGGTCGGAGTCGTCGGCGTCCTCCGCGTCGCGGTACTCGTGGACGATCCGCCCGCCCGGCCGTGCCTCGAAAACGAGCTCGGAGACGCGGAGGCCGTCGGGCGTCCACCAGTGGGCGAGGAGGGAAGCCTCGGTCAGGTGATGCCACACCGGTCCGGGGCGCGCCGTCAGCGACCGGAGGAACCCGAACGAGCGGCCGTCCGCCCACCCCGGCGCATCCGCGGCAAGCCGCTCTGCTTGGACGTCGAGCCCGTAGCGCTCGTGGGTCGCGCCCGGTCCATCGGCCTGGTCCGCCGCATCGGCGAGCCGGCTGAGGGCAGTCGCGAGATCTCGCAGGGCGTTCGGGCGCAGCGCGTAGATGCGGCGCTGGCCGATGCGCCGGGAGGTGACGATCCCGGCGCGCTCCAGGGTCTGCAGGTGCTTGGTCGTCTGTGGCTGGCGCGCCTCGGCGAGCTGGGCGAGGACCCCGACCGAGCGGGGCCGCTCGGCCAGCAGGCTCACGAGCCGCCAGCGGGCCGGATCGGCCAGTGCGCTGAGGAGTGCGTCCATGAAGGTGAGTATTCTTCGTAACGAATATTCGTGTCAAGGAATTACTGTCTGGATGTCGTGGCGTTTCTCCGCGGAGGAGGTGCGGGGCGTTCTGCGCTCACCCGGCGAAGCGACGCCCGGTGTTATTCAATGAGGTGTGCGGTCGGGGATCTCGGGGCCCAGCCGCACGGGTCCGAGTACTGCCCCGGTGTCTCGCCGGGGATTGCCGAGAGAGCCGCATGGACTCCACACCCTCCCCTTCGTCCTCTTCGGCGTTCGAGCTGGTCAGCAGCGCCCTGGGGCGCTACATCCCGCGCGGTGGAGCAGCGGCCGCCGGTCCCGCCGGCGCGCAGGACGACCGCACCACGCGCCGGCGCGCACCCGACACCCCGGCGAACGGACGTCAGGAGCAGATCCTCGGCGCGGTCAACCTCGACAGGGACCTGATCATCACCCGCTGCAATCTGGACGCCCCCGTCTTCGCGGGCCTGGACGCCGTGGCCGGGAGGCCGTTCGTCGATCTCCTGCCCCCGGGGGACGTACCGACGGTCACCCGGCGGTTGCGACAGGTCGTGGAGACCGGTGAGGCGCACGTCGCCCGGATCCAGCGGCTGCGCCGCGACGACGGGTCGGAGCTGGTGGTCTCGATGAGCATCCTGCCCGCCGCGGCGCCCGAGGACGGCCTGACCGTCTCGGTGATCGCCATGGCGAGGAGGCTGCACCTCTACGCCGCCGAGACGGCGATCGGCACCTCGCTGGACATCGGCGAGACCGCGCAGTCGCTGGCGCAGTCGCTGCTGGCCTGGGGAGACGTGGCCGCCGTCGACCTCGACTTCGCCGTGTGGACGGGGGAGGGAGTCACCGGGCAGGCGAAGGGGCCCATCCGGCTGCGGCGGGCGGCCCTGGTGCCGGACCGGGCGTGGCCCGAGGGCTATGTGACCCCGGGCGACGATCTTCCCGGGGAGGCGAGTCGCCTGCTGGCGCAGGCGGTCCTGCGGGACGACGTCCCGCAGACCATCGTCATCCCCGACCGGGAAGCGGTCGAGCGGGTGTTCGGCAGCCCACGCGTCGTGCGTGCCCTGGTCCCCGGTGACCGGTCGGCGGGTGTGGCGTGCATCCCCCTGGTCCTGGACGGCGAACCACCTGTCGTCCTGGGCGTGGCGGAGGTCTGGCGGCGGGCGGACTGCCCCTTCCGAGACGGCGAGCTGTTCGACCTGCAGGAGCTGGTGGCCAGGACCGCCCATCACGTCGACCTGGCTCGCCGGCACCAGCGTGAGCACACACAGGTGCTGGCGCTGCAGCGCCGGCTCCTGCCCCGGACCGGCGGCGACACCATCCAGATCGCCAGCGTCTACCAGCCCGCCACCCCCGACAGCGCGGGCGTCGGCGGCGACTGGGTGAACAGTTTTCCGCTGCCTGACGGCCGTACCGCGCTGGTGGTCGGTGATGTCGTCGGGCATGGCCTGGGGGCCGCGGCAACCATGGGCCAGCTGAGCATGGAGGCCCGCGCGCTGCTGTCCGCGGGGCTCGCGCCCGACGAGGTACTGGAGCACCTGGACGAGACCGTGTCGCTGCTGGACGACGCGGAGTCCGGGCTGGCGGCCGGCTACAGCGCCCTCGGGTCGACCTGCTGCATCGCCCTCTACGACCCGGTCAGCCACCACGTGGCGCTGTCCAGCGCCGGCCACCTCCCCCCGGTCCTGGTCTCCCCGGACGGGAAGGCGGGCCCGCTCGCGGTCCACCCGCACCCCGGCCTGGGCGCCGAGTTCGCGCTGCGTGAGCCGTTCGACGTCTACAGGTTCGACGCACCCCCGGGCTCCCTGCTCGCCCTCTACACCGACGGCCTGGTGGAGGATCCGGCCGTGTCGATCGACGAGGGCATCGGCAGGCTGGCGGACGCCGTGTCCACGGTGCACCCCTGGGACGCCCTGCAGCAGGCCGCACGGCACGTCGTCTCCGCGCTGGCGCCCGCGCGCCAGCGCGACGATGTGACCCTGCTGCTCGCGCGGATGATCGGCTACCGCAAGGGGGACACCGCGACGTGGCGGCTGCCCGCGCGCCAGGACGCCCCCGCCCGCGCCCGCGCGCAGGTCTCCGCGCTCCTGAGGCAATGGCGCACCAGGGACGACACCCGGGACAGTGTGGTCCTCCTGGTCAGTGAGCTGGCCACGAACGCGGTGCGTTTCGCCTCCGGCCCCCTCACGGTACGGCTGATCAGGACCGGTCACGGCCTGCTGTGCGAGGTGGGCGACACCGGCAACGGCAGGCCACGTCTGAGACGGGGCGGCCTGCTCGACGACGGCGGCCGCGGCCTGGGCGTCGTGCACCGGCTCACCACCCGGTGGGGCGTGCGGTGGACGGACACCGGGAAGGTGGTCTGGGCGGAAGTCGCGAGGTAGCGCGGCGAGGACGCGGCCGACGTGGCGGGTCAGCCGCCGGCAGGATCACCGGCAGGATCGCCGGCGCGGCCTCGCCCTACAGCCACTCCCCTTCCAGGGCGGTGGCGGTGAGCCCCGGTGCCGCCGCGTACAGAACGGCGCGATCACCGGGCTTCATACGCCCGGCGTCACACGCCCGCCGCAGGATGTCGAACACGGCGGCACCTCCGCGGTTGCCGCTGGTGTAGCTGTCCCGGCTGTAGTCGAGCAGCCCCGGCGGCCAGGCGTCGGGCATCGTCTGCTCCATGTACTCCAGCACCCGGGTCCCGCCGGGGTGCGCGAGCAGAACGTCGGGGTGCCAGGAACCGGGCTCGTCCTCGTAGCGGACGCGCAGCCACTCCCACATCGCGGTGACCGTCTCCTGCACGGCGCGCGGCCCGCGCCGGTCCATCACGAAGTGGGTACCGTCCGCCCGGGTCTCCAGGCGGTGCAGGTCCTGGGTGCCGGGCAGGGTGTGGTGCCAGGCGGCGTCCAGCCGCAGCACCGACTCGGCCCTCGGGCGGCCCGTCACCACCGCGGCGACCGCGGTGTCGGCGAACAGCAGCCGGACGATCAGCGACTCGAGGGTGTCGTCCGCGGGCTGGTAGGTCGTGCTCAGCGCCTCCGCGATCACGACCAGGACCACCCGGTCGGGGTCCGCGGCCACGAGATCCGCCGCCAGCGCCAGGGAACGGGTGCCCGCGATACAGGCCCACTGCGTCGCCGGCAGCATCATCACGTCGCTGCGGAGCGGAAGCCTGTTGGCGAGGGCGATGTCCAGACCCGGCAGCGCCGGGGTGGTGGAGTGGCTGGTGATCACGCAGTCGACGTCCGCGGCGTCCAGCCCCGCCGTCTGCAGGGCCCCGCGCGCCGCACGCTCCCCGTAGGACTGCACGGCCTCCCAGGCGGGCGCCGTCCGCTCCTGAACGGTCTGCGGCGCGGGTATGGTCTCGAGGGCGGCGATCACCCGGTCCACGTCCTGCTGGGTGAACCCGTCGCGTGCCAGCGCCTGTTGGGCCGGCTCGATGCCGACAGCCCGCAGGCCGCTGCCGTCGCCGGGGGCGACCGCGGTCTCCAGCGGCAGCATCCATCCGCGGGACTCGATGCCCGTACTGGCCGCGATGCCGTCGATCCGCGACGCCCACGCCGCGTGCGGGTGCCGGCCGCTCACCTCTGCCACGATCTGGCTGGTCGTTACGGCGTGCTCGCCGTGTATCACGGCAGGGGAACAGAGGTAAGCGGCCATATCGGGGCACCTTCCAGGAAACAGGGGGAAACAGGGGCTGACAGGGGAACGTCACTAGTGCTGTGCCGTGGGTCACTTTGGGCTCTCGCGCCCAGAGGATGCCGATGAGTTCCACTTCGTACGTCGGCGTCCGATTCGAGCATGGACGCTAAAGGGACATTTCCGCTGTGATGCACGCAACTTAGGTGCGTTGGGTTGCGTGATACGGCACACACCCTCAACCGGCAGGCCCGGCCCGCGTTTCCGGGTGCAACCGTCAGGACACCTCGCGCATCAAACGTGTATGACCCCTAAGCGCACCGTGTTCAGGGCCATGCCGGCTGCCGTGGTGCTCGCCTTGGCGTCCAGCGCACCCGGTGCAGTCGCCCTAGGGCACGACGCGCCTGCCACACCGTCCCCCCTGCCGACTCAGGCGCACGCGACGATCAACGCCGAAGAGCAGATCAACGTGGGGCGGGAGGCCCAGCCGGCCACCGTGAACTGGATGTTCTGGGACGGCGGGGCGCAGGTCCCCGTGCCCACGAACGACTCGCTCGTCATCGATGCGCGTGACCTGACGGGCATCGCGAGCGTCACGGTCGACGATCCCCGGTGCACAGCGGACGGTCGGGTCTTCACCTGCGTCAACAAGGGTGCCTCACAGAGCCGTTCGGTCGAGTTCGCCCTGCGTGCGGACGCGGACGCCGCGCCCGGTGCCGGCGGCACCATCACGTACACCCTCACCGCCGACCGTGCCACCGGCGCCACCGCGAAGGCCAGGGTGGCCGTAGGCATCCCGAAGCTGGACGTCGGCAAGGTGCCGGACGTGACGCACGCCAGGATCGGTTCCCGGATCACTGTGCCGCTCCGGCTGCGCAACACCGGCGATCTGGCCACGGACCGGCGCATCATGCTGCGTTGGGAATCGGAGGGCGGGCTGGTCTTCGACCGCAAGTTCTCCAACTGCACCTACGGCGAAGGCGATGAACCAAGAGAACCCGGCGGCCAGACGTCCGTCACGTGCGTCTTCCCGGCTTCCTCGGACTCCGTGCCCGCGGGGGGCACCGTGGAGCTGAGCAGTCCCCTGACCGCCACGGTCGGCAAGCGCGTCCTGACCGCCGTGACCGACTACTCGGTCCGGCTGCTGAAGCCGCGCGAACAACCCGGCGGCGGCAGTCACCAGGGCACCGGGCCGGCGCTCACCCTGGTACGGGCGTCCGGCGGGGGAGACGGATTCGAGCACGGTGCGGAGGACCGGTTCACCGTCGCGGCCGACAACTCCGCGGACCTCGCGGCCGATGCCACGACCAAGCCGGCCCGCAGGGCGGGTGAATGGCTCCTGGACATCAACGTCGTGAACCACGGACCGGCCTCCGCGTACGGGGTCGACGACAAGGCCGTCGCCGTGGTCGACGTCGTCCTGCCCAAGGGTGTGGTCGCCGGCGGTACCGCTCACTCGGAGGAGGAGGACGGCCCTTACGGCCCCTGCCTTCTCCGCGTCAGCAGCACCACGACCGCCCCCTTCGAAGCAGGCCACCGCCATTACGTGTGCAGCGTGCCGTTCGGGGTCGCCGCCGGCAAGCGCCAGTTGTTCGAACTGTGGGTGAAGCCGGCCAAGGGCTACGACGGCGCCGAGGGCAGGGCGACCGTGCGTCCCGGCCCGGCCGGCATCCCCCTTCACGACCCGGACGCCTCCAACGACAGCATCACCTTCGCCTTCGGCGCGCCGGCCACACCGACCGCGGCGGCACCGTCCGGCGACACTCCGACCGCCGCGGGCCGCGCGCTCTTCGCCGTCGCAGCCGGGGCTGTTCTGCTGGGCGCCGTGGTCCTCGTCGTCCGCCGCCGCGGGCGTACCGGCTGAAACGCCGTCGGTGCACGTCGGAGCACTGTCGAGGGCTGTCGGTGGCTCGTCGGTGGCGGCTGGCACGTTTCGGGAGACGGCCGCCTGGAGCTCACCGGGTGGCCCGATCCCGTGTCCTCGACCGGGACGGGACCGTCCTGCTCGACCAGCCCGACGACGGCACGGGCGGACGCCCCGAGGTGCAGCGCGGTGATCTGCGGCAGGTCCTGCTCGACTCACTCCCGGCGGGCACCGTGCGATGGGGGCACAAGGTCAGCCGCACCCGTGCCCTCGGCGACGGCCGCCACGAGGTGACGTTCGCCGACGGCGGCACCGTCGTCACCAGCCTGCTGGTCGGCGCGGACGGCGCGTGGTCACGGGTCCGGCCGCTGCTGTCCTCCGCCATACCCGAGTACATCGGTCGATCGTTCGTCGAGACCTACCTGTTCGACGCCGGCACGCGGCACCCGGCCGCCGCGAAAGTGGTCGGGGGAGGGATGCTGATGGCCCCTTCGCCCGGCAGGGTGTTCTTCGCCCACCGGGAGAAGAACGACACTCTGCACGCCTACGTGGGGCTGTCCGAGCCGCAGGACTGGTTCGCCGCCATCGATTTCACCGATGCCGCAACGGCCACCGCACGGATCGCGCGGGAATTCGACGGCTGGGCGCCGGAGCTCACCGCGCTGATCACCGACAGCGACGTCCCGCCGGTCCTGCGCCCCCTCTACGCTCTCCCGGCCGAGCACCGGTGGGACCGGGTGCCGGGAGTGACCCTGCTCGGCGACGCCGCCCACCTCGCGGCTCCCAACGGCGAGGGCGCCAACCTGGCCATGCTCGACGGCGCCGAACTCGGTGAAGCCCTGGCCGCGCACCCCGACGACATCGAGTCGGCGCTCACCGAGTACGAGCGGGCCATGTTCCCCCGCAGCGCCGAGACCGCCACCGAGGAGATGCCCGAGGTCGACGCCCGCGGGCCTGATCGACTGGTTTGCCGAGAAGGGCCATTGAGCCACGCCGGCGCCGAACCGACGACCCGGCGGCCACGACCGGCTTCCGGGTCCGTCGTCGAGCTCGCGGGGAAACGCCATGGGCATCATCCCGGGCGGATGCGGACCGCAGCACCACCCTTCAGCGGGCAGTCAGTCCGCGCTCCCGGGCCGCCGCTCCGAAGTAGTCGCCACCCTTGCGCTTGACGTCGTCGGTGCCCCAGGCCCGCTCGTCGTCGGCAGCGGAACGGTCCGCACGGTCGGCGGTCGGCCGGACCGGTGCTCTGACCAGCCTCGGTATGTGCTTCGAGCAGTGGATGTACGCCTCTTCGACCTCGACCTCCACCCACAGGTGCGGGCGGCGGCCGGGTACGGGATCGACCGGCAGGTCCGGAATCCTCTGGCGCATGGTGTCATCGGTGACCAGCTGTGCGCGGCCGTTGACATGGAGGCCGATGCGGTCCTGGGAAAAGTCGATCATCAGCAGGCCGATGTGCGGGTTCTCCCGGATGTTGCCGAGCGAGGCCATGACGCCGTTCCCGCGGTACTCCGGGTAGGTCAGAGTCGCGTCGTCGAGTACCCGGAGAAACCCCGGCGGACCGGCCCGGAAGGTGCTGTCGCACTCGCCGTGACGGTCCGCCGTCGCGAGGAAGAACATCTCCTGGCGGGCCACAAAGTCCTGCATACGGGGGTTGAGCCGGTCCAGAACCTGCTCGTCGTAGAACCGGTCGGCGCGGCCGACCGTGCCCAACTCACGTTGCATCTGGTGCTCGCCGTGGCTACCGGGCCGGTCTGCCCGTTCGTCGTGGTGCAACGGTCCTCCTCGACAGGATGTCGCCGGCCTACGTGACTGATTTCGTCACCCGGCAGGCCGAAAATCGCCGCCGGCCATGGCTGACAGACTAGACCTGACCCGCGAATGATCCACGGGATGGGGCGAGCCCTCGCGGGTACGGCCCGGTCGCCGGGGCAGGGAGGGCACATGAGCCGGAACGATCCGCACATTCGCGACCTCGCGCAAAGGCTTTCCGGCCGGGAGGGCTGAGGTGCCGGGCGGGTCAGGCGACGGCGGTTCCCTCGAGCTCGACCAATTGGCCGGGGATCGCCAGCCGCGTCACCCCGAGCGTCGTGGTGGTCGGCGCCACCCCGGCGGCGCCCAACCGCCCCGCCAGCACGCCGTAGTGCTGGAAGAGGAGATCGACGTCGGTCGTGTAGACGTTGAGCCGGACGACGTTCGCGAGAGACATGCCGGCCTCGCCGAGCACGGCCTCCATGTTGTCGATGCTCAGCGCCAACTGCGCCGCCATGTCACCGTCATGCCGGGGCTTGCCCTCGTCGCTCATCGCGGTCTGCCCCGAGATGTAGAGGGTCCGGGTGTGCCCGGAGACCACCTCACCCTGGTTGAATCCCAAGTCCACCGACCAGGTCACCGGGTTGACCGCTGTTCGTTCCACTGCCACGTCAGCTCCGTTCGATTCATCGGGAGTACGTACGGCCGTCGGCTCGGGAGCGGCCGGCGTCGCCGTCGTGCCAACGAGCCTCGCAGCGAATCACGACATCCATAGTCATGTATTCGATAGGGTTTTCGGCATGCGCGCCGACCGGTTGGTCTCACTGGTGCTCCTGCTGCGTCAGCGCGGTCGGCTGACCGCGGACACGCTGGCCCGCGAGCTGGAGGTGTCCACCCGCACCGTGCTGCGCGACATCGAGGCGCTGTCCGCCGCCGGCGTCCCGGTCTACGCCGAACGCGGCCGGCACGGCGGTTTCGTGTTGTCACCCGGTTTCCGGACCGAGCTCACCGGACTGAACCACGACGAGGCCCTTGCCCTGCTGACCGCCGGATCGGGCCGCGGCGAGCAGGTGTTCGGCCTCGGCCCGGCGCTCGCTTCGGCCATGCGGAAGGTGGTCGACGCGCTGCCTGAAGGCCCCCGGACCACCGCGAGCGACGCCGCCCGGCGTTTCCTCGTCGACCCGGAATCCGACCTGCTCGCACGTCGGCTGGCCACCGAAGAGGTACCCGGCACCACCATGATCGAGGTCCGGCGCGCGGTGCTCGCCGGCCACAAGCTGCGCATCCACTACGCGGCCACGGGCCGGACACCACAGTGGCGCACGGTGGACCCGATCGGCCTGGTGACCGTACGCGACCGGGTCTACCTACTGGCCACGAGATCCGGCGCGGACCGCACCTACCGGCTGTCGCGCGTGCTGGCCGCGGAGGAACTCCCCGAACCGGCACAGCGACCGAACCAGGTCGACCTGGACCGGATCTGGCGGGAACGCTCCGCGCGGTTTCTCTCCGGCCGTGACCACATCACCGTGCTGGTACGGGTGGACCCGGCGCGGCGGGAGGACCTGCTGGACGCCGCGCAGGCCGTCCGCGCGGAAGACCCCGACGCGGACGGCTGGTTGCGCCTGGAGGTGACCTTCCAGGACGCGCGGCACGCCGAATGGGCCCTGTGGCAGCTCGGCACGGACGCGGAAGCCCTCACGCCGCAGTCGTTGCGCTCCTCCCTGCGCGACCGCGCCGCCGCGATGGCCGCCCGTTACGCAGACCCATCCTGAGCGGAACAAGCCCACACGGCTGACTTAGGCTGTGGATCATGCCGGATGACTCCCCTCTGATACAGAGTCTGCGTACCGCCGTCGCCGCCGCTCCCGCCGATGTACCCCTGCGGTTGCATCTGGCCCAGCTCCTGCTGGAGGCGGGCCGGTCGGAGGCCGCCGTCGCCGAGGCGGCCGTGGCCCTTCAGCACGCGCCGGGCGACGTCCAGGCCCGTGACCTGATGGCCCGGGCGATGGGCGCGCCGGCCCCCGCGCCGTCCCAACCCCCGGACCGGCGGCCGGGGTTCGACTGGCGGGCCGCCGAGGAACAGGTCGGGGACGTGGTGCCGCCGCGGTTCGTCGAGGCGCCGGTCCGCGCCGACGGACAGGACGATCCCGGCGACGCCGACGCGTGGGACGTGGAGACACCCGGTGCGGTGCGGCTGGCCGACGTCGGCGGGATGCAGGAGGTCAAGGACCGCCTGGAGGCCGCGTTCCTCGCGCCGCTGCGCAACCCCGAGCTGCGCAAGCTGTACGGCAAGAGCCTGCGCGGCGGGCTGTTGCTGTACGGGCCGCCCGGCTGCGGGAAGACGTTCATCGCCCGCGCGGTCGCCGGGGAACTCGGCGCCGCGTTCCTGTCGGTGTCCGTCAACGACGTGCTCGACATGTGGATCGGCAACTCCGAGCGCAACATGCACGAGGTCTTCGAGACCGCCCGCCGCCAGGCGCCCTGCGTGGTCTTCCTGGACGAGCTGGACGCACTCGGCGCCAAGCGCAGCCGCACCGCGCACAGCGGTATGCGCAACACGGTCAACCAGCTGCTCACCGAGCTGGACGGCATCGACTCGGCGGCGAACGAGGGCGTGTTCGTGCTGGCCGCCACGAACGTGCCCTGGGACGTGGACAACGCCCTGCGCCGTCCCGGCCGGCTGGACCGGACGATCCTGGTCCTGCCGCCCGACGGTCCGGCCCGGGAGGCGATCCTCCGCTACCACCTGCGGGAGAGGCCCATCGAGAACGTCGACCTCGGCAAACTGGTCAAGGCCACGGACGGCCTGTCGGGCGCGGACCTGGCGCATGTCTGCGAGGCGGCGGCCGAGCGGGCGCTGCTGGACTCGGCGCGCACCGGGACGGTCCGGATGATCGGCATGAAGGACCTGCTGGCCGCCGCGAAGGAGGTCGTCCCGTCCGCCGAGCCGTGGTTCGCCTCCGCGAGGAACGTGGCGATGTTCGCCAACGAGGGCGGCATGTATGACGACTTGGTGGCGTACCTGAAGAAGAGGCGCAAGCTGTGACCGCGACCGTGCACCCCGCCGTGGAGCGGGCCGACCTGCTCATCGACCTCAAGCGGTACGAGGAGGCCCGCGAGTTGCTGGCGCGGCGGCTCGCGGAGGACCCCGACGACGTCCGGGCCTGGGTCAAGCTCGCCCGCAGTCATCTCATGGACGAGGAGGACGGGCCGAAGGCCCTGGAGGCGACGGAGCGGGCGCTGGCCCTGGACCCAGCGGACACCGGGGCACTCGTCATGCACGCGCACGCCCTGCGTGCCGCGGGCCGCTTCCTGGAGACCGAGGGCGTGCTGCGCGAGGTCATCCGCCTCGCCCCCGACCACTGGTACGGCTACGCGCTGCTCGCCAACTGGCTCTGGCGCATCAAGGCGATCCGCTCCGGACGGGCCAACGGCGGCCAGGTCAGACGCGAGGACCAGGACGCCGCCCTGCGGGAGGCCGGTGAACTCGCCCAGGAGGCCATCCGGTTGGGTCCGGAGGAGGTGTTCGCCTACGAGGTGGCGTGGCTGATCGCCGACATGGCGGGCAACCGCACCGTCGCCGACCAGCTGGACGAGGCCATCCTCCGTCTCGACCCGCAGCACGAGCAGGCCCTGGCCCGGCGGACGAAGAAGGCGGCGACCGCCCCCGGCGTCAATGCGGCTCAGGCCGCCACCCTGTACGCCGACGCGCTGGCCGCCGCCCCCGACTCCGCGCCGATGCGCAGCGGCCTCGACGATGCCTCTTACCGTCTGCTGCGCGGCATCCGCTGGCTGGCCCTGCTCTGCCTGGCACTCGCCGGCGTGGGCATCGACCTGTTCGCGACGGAGGGCGAGACCCAGCGGGAGCTGCCGCTGCCGCTGGGCCAGCGGCTCTGGGACCTCGTGCCCATGACCGTGGTCTGGATCCTGGGCGCCCTGCTGAGGTACCGGCGGCTGCGCGCCGGCGTCCGGGTCAATCTGCGCTCGCTGCTCCGTCGCCGTACCTGGCCCCGGATCGTCCTGACCCAGGCGGCCTGGGCCATGACGTGCGCCCTGCTGATCACCCAGATCCCGTGGACGGACCGCACGGTCCCGCAGGTGCTGTTCTGGGCCGGTCTCATGGCGACGGTGGCCACGATCTGGTTCGACCGGCGCAAGAACGGCTGAACGAAGAAAGGTGCCGGGCTCGCCGTGCGACGCTCGCCGGCCCGGTCAGCCGTACATCGCGGCACGGTGGAGGGCCGCGAGCGCGTCGTCGATGGGATGGGGCTGCGGCCTGCCCGACGAGTCGAGCCTGTTCCACCTCTGCAGGTTCACCGCGACGGACATCTGCCGCTTGCCGTCGGCCCGGGTCATGGCCAGCGTTCCGGCACCCCAGACCGTGCCGCCATGACCCCAGAAGGTGCTCTGACCGGGAGCCTCCATCGGGTGCAGGCCGAGGCCGTAGTCGATGGTCTTTCCCTCTTGGGAGACGACCGGGACGGTGTGCTGCATCTGCGCCAGCGACGACGGGCTGACGATCTCGCCGGCCGGCAGCATGCGGAAGAAGCGGTTGAGGTCCGCGACGGTCGATATCAGCGAGGCGGTCGGCCCCACCCATGACATGTCGTAGACGCTGTAGTCGCGCGGCGGGTCGATCATGCCGAACCACGCCTCGTACATCCGCGAGTGCGGTCCCTCGACGTACGGGCCGTCGGGGAACCCGGTGTCCCGGAGCCCGGCGCGCTCGATGACGTTCCGGGTGATGTACCGCTCGGCCGTCATGCCGGTCACGTGCTCCAGGAGTTCGCCGAGGAGCAGGTAGTTGGTGTTGGAGTACACCCCCGGCGTGCCGCCCGGGGCGCCGACGGCGGGTGCGGTGACCCCCATCCCGATCAGCTCGGTGGGATGGAACCGCGTGAACCGGTGGTCGTCCAGGCTCTCGGGCCCGGTGTCCGCGAGGGCGGGGAACGCCTTGAGGGAGGGGTAGGCGTAAGGCAGGTACTCGGCGAGACCGCTGGTGTGGTTGATCAGCATCCGGACCGTGATCGCGTCACCGCGTCCCCCGGGAACCAGCTTCGGAAGGTACCTGCCGATCGGCTCGTCGAGACCGATCCGGCCGCTCTCGGCCTGCTGCAGAATCGCCGCCGCGGTGAAGGTCTTGGTGACGCTGCCGACGCGGTGCCGCATGTCGGCGGTGACGGGCCGGCCGGTCGCGACATCGGCGACCCCGGCGGCGCCCCGCCAGACCTCGTCGCCGTCACGCACCTCGGCGAACAGGCCCGGCATGCCGGCGCGATGGACTTCTTCCAGGGCGGCGTTCAGCCTCGCGGGATCCAGTGGGTTCCTCATGGCATGCGTCCTTCCAGGCTCATGCACTCATTATGCACGCGGTGCGTGCAACGGTGAGTGCATGAGTTAGGCTGAATCTCGACGAAAGAGGGTGAGATGGCGGGCCGAAGGCGCTGGTCGACCGAGGAGATCCTGGACGCGGCGGCGGAGCTGCTGCGGACGAGCGACGCCGAGTCGTTCAGCGTGCGCAAGCTCGCCGCGGCGCTCGGGACCGACTCCTCCAGCCTCTACCGGCACTTCCGCAGCAAGACCGAACTGCTGCGCGCGGTCGCCGACCGGATCCTGATGGCCGCCATGGACGGCTACCGCCCCGAGGGCGACTGGCAGCAGCGCATCACCGCCCTGGCCCTGCGCGTGAGGGAGGCCTTCGGCCGGCAGCCGCAGCTCGCCGCGGTCTGGGGACGCTACGCGTCGAGCGGCGCCGGTTCCCGGCTGGTCATGGAAGAGGCGCTGCAGGCCCTGCGCGCGTCCGGCCTGCCCGACGACGAGATCCCCGCGCGCTACCACCGGCTCGCGGTCCTCATCGCCGCCTTGATCGCCTCCGAGGCTGGGGTCAGCACCATCACCCCCGAGGAGCACGAACAGGGCATGGAGCTGTTCCGCGTCGCGGTGCTCGGCGCCGACCCCGAACGCTTCCCCGCCCTGGCCCACTTCGCCCGCGACGTCCGCCCCCTCGGTGCGGACCGCCGCGCCGCGTTCGAGGAGATCCTCGCCGCCCAGCTCGCCGACATCGAGGCCGCAGGCCACCGATAGCCGGCCGTCTCGGGAGCCGCACCGGCTCCGCTTCCCGGTCATGCCCGTTCCACCGGATGCCGGACCACCCCGTGTGAGCGGGCGGGCAACGTGGGAGCGATGCTGCATGCGCAACGTGATCACCGGTGACGGCGGGCCGTGGTCCCGGGCGACCGGAAACAGAGCGGAGGGGTGCGGCGAGGGCACCGTGCCGCGCCTGGGCACGGTGGCCCGTGCCCCCGGTGATGCGATCTGCCGGGCGCAGGGCACGGCGGGGCGATGCCCGTGACCGCCGGCACGGCTCCCGCCCGCCCCGGACCGCCGCGCGCGCTCGCCCTGCTCGCCGCCGCCCACGGCGGGCCCGCTCTGGCCGTCACCGCCGGCACGGGCCTGCTGGCGCTCCGCGGCGGCCTGCGCCCGATGGACGCCGCCGCCGTCACCGCGGCGGTGTTCACCGGCCAGCTCACGATCGGCTGGGGCAACGACCTGCTCGACCTGTCGCGCGATCGCGCCGTGGGCCGCACCGACAAGCCGCTGGCCGTCGGTTCCCTCCCCGTAGGCTGGGTGGTACGCGCCCTCGTCGTGGCCGCTGTCGCCTCCCTCGTGCTGTCCGCGCTCGTCGGCTGGCGCAGCGCACTGGTCAACGCCGTCCTGGCCACCGGCGCGGGCCACGCCTACAACCTCGGCCTCAAGGCGACCTTCTGGTCATGGGTGCCGTACACCTGCGGCTTCGGGATGCTGCCCTCGGTCGTGACCCTCGCCGACTCGCCCCCTCACTGGGCGCCCTGGTGGATGACCGCCGCCGGCGCCGCGCTCGGTGTCGGCGCGCACCTGCTCAACGTGCTGCCCGACCTGGCCGACGACGAGGCGACCGGGGTCCGCGGCCTGCCGCACCGGATCGGCGAACGCCCCTCGCGCGCCCTGGCCGCCGCGCTGCTCACCGCCGCCTCGGTGCTCGCCGTGACCGGTCCCGCCGGATCCCCTCCGGCGTGGGCGTGGACGGCCCTGGCACTGGTCACCGTCCTCGCGGGGCTCACCTGGTTCGGCCGCGGGCGGACCCCCTTCCGGGCCGCGGTGACCATCGCCCTGCTCGACGTCGTGCTGCTGACGGTCGCCTGATGGCACCGGCAGACACCGCTCCGGCCGGCACCGGCCCGCCCCGCGCCACGACCACCCCGGCAGTACCGCCCCAGCCCCCACGCTCACCGTCACGGTCGAACTCGCGCTCGGCCCCGGCCGGGTGCTCGTCGCGCCCCACCGTCCCGTCCCAGGAGCCAGCATGACCATGCGCGTCCTCAGCGTCCGCGGCACCCTGCCCGAGCACTGCCACCGGCAGGAGAAGATCACCGAGTCCTTCACCACCACCCTGGCCGGGCAGACGATCGATCGCGGCGTCGTCGAGCGGCTCCACCGCAACGTGTGCGTCGAGACCCGGCACACCGTGCTGCCGCTGGAGGAGTACGGCCGGATCGAGGACTTCGGCCAGTCGAACGACGTCTTCATCCGGGCCGGCGTCGAACTCGGCGGCCGGGCGGTCGTCGACGCGCTCAAGAGCGTCGGCCTCACACCGGCCGACGTCGACTACATCGTCTCCTGCACGGTGACCGGCCTCGCCGTGCCCTCCCTGGAGGCCCGCGTCGCGGCGGAGATCGGACTGCGCCCCGACGTGGTGCGCCTGCCCCTCGTCGGCCTCGGCTGCGTCGCCGGCGCGGCCGGCATCGCCCGTCTGAACGACCTGCTGCGCGGGCGACCCGACGCCGTCGCGGTGCTGATGTCGGTCGAGTTGTGCTCGCTCACGCTCCAGCGCGACGACACCTCGGTCGCCAACGCCGTTGCGAGCGGCCTGTTCGGGGACGGCGCCGCCGCCGTGGTCGCCGTCGGCCGCGAGCACCCTCTCGCGCGGAACGACGACCCCGCCGCTCCCGAAGTACTCGCCTCGCGCAGCCGCCTCTACCCCGACTCGGAACGCATGATGGGCTGGGACGTCGGCTCCGGCGGGTTCAGAGTCGTCCTCGACTCCGCGGTCCCCGACCTGGTCCGCCGGTACGTCGGCGACGACGTCCGCGGCTTCCTCGCCGACCACGGGCTGACCGGCCGCGACGTCGACTGGTACGTCGCGCACCCCGGCGGCCCCAAGGTCCTCGAGGCGTTGCAGGACGCCCTCGGCGTCGAGCGGGACGCGCTGGGCGTGACCTGGGACTCGCTGCGCCGGATCGGCAATCTGTCCTCCGCCTCGGTGCTGCACGTCCTCGCGGACACGCTCGCCGACCGACCGCCACCGCCCGGCTCCCACGGCCTCATGCTCGCCATGGGCCCGGGTTTCTGTTCCGAACTCGTCCTCCTGCGCGCCCCGGGTGGTGGGCAGTGAGCAGCGAGGCCTGGTTCACCGTCCTGGTGCTGGCCGTCGGCCTGGAGCGGGTCGCCGAGCTGGCCGTCTCCCGCCGCAACGCCGCCTGGAGCCTCGCGCGGGGCGGCGTGGAGTCCGGGCGGGGGCACTACCCGTTCATGGTCGTGCTGCACACCGGCCTGCTCGTCGGCGCGCTCGTGGAGGTGTGGCTGCGCCGGCCGGACGTCGTACCGGTCCTGGCCTGGTCGATGCTCGCCCTCGTCGCGCTCGCGCAGGGGCTGCGCTGGTGGTGCATCGCCACGCTGGGCAGGCAGTGGAACACCCGGGTGATCGTCGTACCCGGTGCCGCGCGGGTGACCGGCGGGCCCTACCGCTGGATCCCGCACCCGAACTACGTCGCCGTCGCCGTCGAGGGGCTCGCGCTTCCCCTCGTGCACTCGGCCTGGATCACGGCGGTCGTCTTCACCGCCCTCAACGGGCTCCTGCTCGCCACCCGCGTCCGCGCCGAGGACGCCGCCCTGACACGGCTTGCCTGAGGAGGCGCGCATGGATCTGCTCGTCGTCGGCGGGGGACCCGCGGGCCTGGCCACGGCCCTGCACGCGGCCCGCGCGGGGCTCGACGTCACCGTCTGGGAGCAACGAGCCGGCATCGTCGACAAGGCGTGCGGCGAGGGTCTGATGCCGGGAGCCGTCGCCGCGTTGAGCGTGCTGGGCGTGCACCCGCCGGGGCACGACCTGCGAGGCATCCGCTACGTCGCCGGACCCCGCCGCGTCGACGCCGACTTCGGAGCGGGCACGGGCCGCGGAGTACGTCGTACGACGCTGCACGCGCTGCTGCGCGAGGCGGTGCTGGCAGCGGGCGTACGCGTCGACCAGCGCACCGCGCGCCACGTCGAGCAGGACCAGGACGGGGTGATCGTCGACGGCATCCGCGCCGGCCACCTCGTAGCCGCCGACGGCCTGCACTCGCCGATCCGCCGCGCCCTCGGGCTGAACCGGCCGCGCCGCTCCCCTCCGCGGCACGGGCTGCGGCGCCACTACGCGCTCGCCCCCTGGAGCGACCACGTCGAGGTGCACTGGGCCCGCGAAGCGGAGGCCTACGTGACCCCCGTGGCCGACGACCTCGTGGGCGTCGCGGTGCTCACCACCGTCCGCCGGCCGTTCGACGAACACCTCGCCGGCTTTCCCGAGTTGCGGGAGCGGCTGGCCGGGGCCGCCCTCGCCGGACCGGTACGGGGAGCGGGCCCGCTCCGCCAGGTCGCGAGCGCGCGCACCGCCGGCCGGGTACTCCTCGTGGGCGACGCCGCCGGGTACGTCGACGCGCTCACCGGCGAGGGCATCGCGCTGGCCCTCGCGCAGGCCCCCGCCGCGGTGCGGGCCATCATCAGCGGTGACCCGGCGGCCTACGAGCGGGAGTGGCGGCGGCTCACCCGGCGCTACCGCTGGCTGACGCACGCACTCCTCGGCGCCACGCGGAAGCCCCCGCTGCGCGCGGCGCTGGTGCCCGTGGCGCAACGGCTGCCGTGGCTGTTCTCCGCGACCGTCGCCCTGCTCGCGGGCCCGGTGGGCGCGCGCGGAGTGACACGGGGCGGCCCGGCACGGCACCTCGACTCACCGCACGAGGGATGGCACCGTAAATGACCATGAAGCGGACCGAGTCAGGGCAAACAGTGCGATCGGTGCGCTGGAGGCTAGTCCTCGCCAGCACCACCATGCTCTTCGTCGAGCTGGCGCTGATCAGATGGGCGGGCGCCAACGTCGTCCACCTGAGCTACTTCTCGAACTTCATCCTGCTGGGATCGTTCCTCGGCATCGGCGTCGGCTTCCTGATCCCCGCCGAGCGCGGACAGTGGCTGAAGCGCTGGACACCCGTCCCCCTCGCGCTGCTGGTCATCCTGGTGCGCGAATACCCGGTGCAGGTGCGCCAGAGCAGCAGCGAGGTCCTCTACTTCACCGCCGTGAAGACCACCGGCCTTCCCGAGTGGGTGACGCTGCCGGTCATCTTCCTGCTGACCGCGGTGATCATGGCGGGCATCGGAAAGATCACGGCGGATCTCTTCCGCCTGCTTCCCTCCCTCGACGCCTACCGTTACGACCTGCTCGGCAGCATCACCGGCTCCCTGTCCTTCGCCGTGCTGTCCTGGCTGCGCGCTCCGTCGCTCGTGTGGGGCGTCCTCGCCGCCGCGGCCCTGCTGGTCCTCGGAGGGCGGCGCAACACCCTGCTGTACGGCATTCCCCTCACGGCGATGGTCGCCGCCCTGTTCCTGGAGACGACGACGAGCGGCATCTCCTGGTCGCCCTATTACAAGATCGAACTCGAACCCTCGCCGACCACCACCCGGACCTGGTACATCTCCGCCAACGGCGTCCCCCACCAGAGCACCGCCCCGCTGGAGGTGCTGATGCGGAAGGACTCGCCCTACCGTCAGGCGTACGACCAGACTCCCCGCAACCCGCACAAGCGCGTGCTGATCATCGGCGCCGGAAACGGCAACGACGTCGCGGTCGCACTCGCGCACGGAGCCCAGCACGTGGACGCGGTCGAGATCGATCCCCGGCTCCAGGAGATCGGCTCGGACCTGCACCCCGCGAGGCCCTACGACGACCCGAGGGTGCACGTGCACATCGACGACGGGCGCGCCTTCCTGGAGCGGACGAAGACGAAGTACGACTTGATCGTCCTGGCCCTGCCCGACTCGCTCACGCTGGTCGCCGGTGCCAGCAACCTGCGCCTGGAGAGCTACCTGTTCACCCGGCAGGCCTTCGAGGCCGCACGCGATCACCTGGCGCCGGACGGCGCGTTCGCCATGTACAACTACTACCGCGAGAGCTGGCTGGTCGACCGCTTCGCGGGGAGCCTCGACGACGTCTACGGTCACGCCCCCTGCATGACGACGTTCAAGAGGAATGCCGCCGTGCTGGTGGCCGGGATGACACCCGCCGACCAGTCCTGCGCGAAGACCTGGCAGCCCAGCGGCGCGGTCCCGGCGGCCGCGAGCGACGACCACCCCTTCCCGTACCTGCTGCACCGGAGCATCCCCACGCTCTACCTGGGAGCGTTGGGCGCGATCCTGCTGGTGACGCTCCTGTCGGTGCGCCTGACCGGGGTCCGCATCCGCAGCACGCTCCGCTACACCGACATGTTCCTGCTCGGCGCGGCCTTCCTGCTGCTCGAAACGAAGAACGTGATCGGCTTCGCCCTCTACTTCGGCACGACCTGGCTGGTCAACGCCCTCGTCTTCTTCGGCGTCCTGGTCGCCGTCCTCGCGGCGGTGGAGGTCCGGCGCAGGCTGCGGAAGGTCAACCAACTGCTGCTGCAACTGCTGCTCTTCGGCTCCCTCGCGGTGGTCTGGCTCGTGCCCGTGGACGCGGTGCTGTCCCTGCCCTTCGCCGCCCGGCTCGCCGCCGCCATCGCCCTGGCCTTCACCCCGATCTTCTGCGCCAACCTCATCTTCTCGGACCGCCTCGCCCTCTCCCCGGACCCGACCTCCGCGTTCGGCGCGAACCTGCTCGGCGCGATGACCGGGGGCGCGATCGAGTACCTCGCCCTGGTGACGGGCTATCAGGCCCTGCTCCTGGTCGTCGCCGCCCTGTACCTCGGGGCGTTCGTCGCCATGCGCTTCGCGGGGCGGGATCAGACGGCCGCTGTCACCCTTGCACGGCCGCCTGTGAGCCGACGGTGATGCCCAGCCGCTCCGCCACGGTGGTCAGCGCTGCTCCCAGCGGGAGCGAGACCCGGGTGAAGGCGTGCCGGTCGCCCCTGGTCGGCTCCCGGTTGACGATCAGCACCGGCTTCCCGTCCTGAGCCGCCTGGCGGACGAAGCGGAGCCCGGACATCACCGTCAGCGAGGAGCCGAGGACCAGCAGCGAGGCGGACTCACGGACCAGTTCGCGGCAGTGCTCGACGCGTCGGGGCGGAACGTTCTCGCCGAAGAACACCACGTCCGGTTTGAGGATGCCGCCGCAGCTCGCGCAGGGCACCACGCGGAAGTCCGTGACCTGCGCGTCGGTGAGGTCGGCGTCACCGTCCGGGTTGATTCCGGCGGCCACGGGCGCGAAGCCCGGATTGGCCTCCTCCAGCCGCTCGGCGAGTTCGCGGCGCGGGCTGAAGGCGCCACAGGCGAGGCAGACGACCCGGGCCAGGCTTCCGTGGAGTTCCACCACGTCCTCGCTGCCCGCGGCCTGGTGCAGTCCGTCGACGTTCTGCGTGATGACCCCCGAGAGCAGGCCGTGCCGCCCGAAAGCGGCCACGGCCCGGTGCCCGGCGTTGGGGCGGGCGCGGCCGAAGGTGCGCCAGCCGAGATGACTGCGCGCCCAGTACCGGCGCCGGGCCCGGGCACTGCCGGTGAAGTCCTGGTAGGTCATCGGCGTGTGCCTGCTGAGGCTCCCGCCCTCGCCCCGGTAGTCGGGAATGCCCGACTCCGTGGAGATGCCCGCGCCGCTGAGCACCAGCACACCGCCGGTGCTCAGCGCATCCGCGACCGGCTCAGGATCCGTGGTGCCCGGCGGCAGGTCCTCGGTGGGCGTCCAGCTCAGAGTGGGGCGCATGCGCATGGCGTCAGGGTACGGCGTGAGCTGAACGGCAGTTGGCGGGCAATCGCCTTTCCTGTGAGCACCTGTACAGATCACAGTCTCCTGCGCGCAAAGTTCTCCCCGCACGATCGGCATGTCCTCGACATCGACCAAGGAAGTGGTTGTGAGAACGCACCGCAGAACCGCCGCCCTCGTCCTGGGCACCGTCGTGCTCGCCCTCCTGACCCCTGCCCCGGCCGGGGCCGACGACGAGGCACTGCCGACGATCACCCCCGCCGGCGAGACCCCCGCCCTCTACGACGACGAGGCGGGCGGCAACTCCGACGCGGACGACCCGGCGATCTGGCGCAACGCGGCCGACCCCGACCGCAGCCTCGTCATCGCCACCGCCAAGGAAGGCGGCCTGCGGGTGTACGACCTGGGCGCGCGCCTGGTGCAGTCGCTGCCCGCGCCCCGTCCACCCGCCGAGGACGACGCCCCGGGCCGGTACAACAACGTCGACCTCGTCACGGGTCTGCGCACCTCCACCGGCCGGGCCGACGTCGCCGTGGTCAGCGACCGCGGAAACGACCGGCTGCGGATCTACCGCATCGACCCGTCGAAGCCCGGCGGCCCGCTGACCGACATCACCGACCCGGCGACCGCCCCGGTCTTCTCCACCGACCAGGCCGAGATCAACGACCAGCGCACCGCCTACGGCCTCGCCACCTGGCAGGACAAGTCCACCGGACGCTCCTACGCCCTGGTCAGCCGGCGGGAGCGGACCCGCCTCGCGCTGCTCGAGCTGAAGCCGACCGCGAGCGGGACCGTCACCTACCAGCAGGTCCGCACGCTCGACCTGCCCGCGTCCTTCCGCCTCCCGAACGGCACGACCTGGTCACCCTGCGGGGAGCCCGGCGAGCTCCCGCAGGTCGAGGGCATGGTGGTGGACCCCGCCACCGGCACGCTCTACGCCGGCCAGGAGGACATCGGTATCTGGCGGATCCGCGCCGACCTCACCGGCAAGCCGGTCCTGGTGGACAAGGTCCGTGAGTACGGCGTGCCCGGCGTCTACGACGAGGAGACCGAGGAGTGCGCGGCGGGCACCGACCCCGGCTACGGCGGTGACCGGCTGTCCGCCGATGTCGAGGGCCTGACCCTGCTGCAGGAGTCCGACGGCGACGGCTACCTGTTCGCCTCCAGCCAGGGCGACGACACCTTCGCCCTGTACGACCGCGAGGTGAGCGAGGACAACGAGTACGAAGGCGGCTTCCGCGTCGGAGCGGCCTCGGCGACCCTCGACGGGGCGCAGGAGTGCGACGGCGCCGCCGTCCTGAACGCCCCGCTCGGCAGCCGCTACCCGAACGGCCTGCTGGTCGTCCAGGACGGCCACGAGACCCCCGACGTCCCCGACGGCGAGGGCGGCACGCGTACCGCGACCGGCTTCAAGTTCGTCGACCTGGGCGACGTGGTGGACGCCGCCGACCTGTGAGGCGTGACAGCGGCGGAGCGGTTCACAGGCGGGCGTGCTCGCGGCCCTGGCGGGGAAGCCGGACGGCCAGGGCAGTGGCGCCGCGCGCCAGGGGCGTGGTCATGATGCCCGCGACGGTGGTGCGGCCGGTGATGTAGGCGTCGAGACGGCGCCAGGCCGGAGGCAGGCGGGTCAGGGCGGTGTGGACGAGGCCGGGGCTGCGGGCGAAGAGGTTCATCAGCATGCCGCTGGCCCGCATCTCGGTGCCGAGGACGTCATCGACCTCCCGCCCGTAGCGGTCGGCGACGGTGCCGGCCTCCGCGTCGTCGGCGGACGCGACCAGACGGGTGGCGGCATGCCCCGCCAGGTCTCCTGAGCACAGTGCGTAGGAGATGCCTTCCCGGGACCAGTGGTCGACGAGAGCGGCGGCGTCACCGGCGACGAGCACGCGGCCGCGGGCCAGGGGGGAGTCGGAGCGGCGGCACCGGGTCAGGTGGCCGGTGTCGTGGAGGGGCCGCGGCCCGAGAAGTCCGTGGCGGGTGAGGAAGTCCTCCTTGTAGGCACGGAGGGCAGCAGGGTTGCCACGGGCGGCCACCACTCCGGCGGTGCAGACGTCCCCCTTGGGGAAGACCCAGCCGAAGGAACCCGGCAACGGTCCCCACTCCATCAGCACACGGCCGCGCCACCGCTCGGCCGTCCGTTCGCCGACCGGCACTTCGGCCTCCAGCGCGAGGTCGACCTGTGCGCACCGCACCCCGACGTACCGGGCGACTCTGCTCGCGCTCCCGTCGGCGCCGACGACGGCCCGGGCGCGAAGGGTGTCACCGCGGTTGGTCCTCACCGTGACGATGCCGCCCTGCTGCTCCAGGGAGGCCAGCGCCGTGCTGTCCCGGACCTCCGCCCCCGCCGCCGCGGCGACCTCGGTCAGCGCCGCGTCGAGTTCGCTGCGGTAGACCATGGCGATGGTCGGGGAACCGGAGACGAGCGTGCGTTCTCTGCGGCCGTTGAGGGAGAAGGTGAACTCCCGGGCGGTGTCGTACACCTTCACCGGCAGACCGGCGGGCAGGGCGGCGAGGGACGCTCCGATGAGGCCGCCGCCGCAGGTCTTGTAGCGGGGGATGGCGGCGCGCTCCAGCAGCAGCGTCGCACAGCCCTTCTCGGCGGCGACGCGGGCGGCGGTGGCGCCGGCCGGTCCGGCGCCCACGACGATCACGTCCCAGGTGCCGGACGTGCGGGAGGGGGTGGAAGGAGGAGACATACGAAGGTCACCTAGCGGTCGGGCGGAGCGGGCGGGGAGGGGGGCGTCAGCTGGGGACGGCCGGTGAGGCGGCGGACGGTCCCGTCTCGGGACGCGCCTCCGCACGCTGCCCCTGTTCGGGGTCGAGGCGGGCGAGAAGGTAGCGGGTCAGCGCGGCGGCCGTCGGGTGGGTCCACATCACCGTGGTGGGGATGTCCAGGGCCAGTTCGCGTTGCAGACGGTTGCGCAGGGCGATGGCCATGAGGGAGTCCAGGCCGAGCGTGACCAGGGACGTGTCGGCGTCGAACCGGTCGGTGCCCAGCCGCAGTACCGCGGCGATGTGGTCGACGACCTGGGGTTGAAGGATCCGCTGACGCTGTTCGGGGCAGTCCGTCCCGCGCAGGGATTCCAGCAGGGCGCTGCCGTTGCCGGCGGAGTCCGCACCCGCTGCGGGGGCCGCCAGTTCGGCGAAGAAGGCGGTGCGGGCGGTGTCGGGGTAGGACTCCAGCCAGTGCGCCAGGTCGAGGGGCGTGTAGGCGGTGCGGTCGCGGTCGTGGGAGAGGAGGCGCTCCAGGGCGGCGATGCCCTCCGCGGGCGCGATCATGGCGTATCCGCGTTCCGCCATCCCGGCGCCGCGGCCGACCTCCGCCCATGGCCCCCAGTTGACGCACGTGGCCGGCAGGCCCCGGGCCCGGCGCCAGGAGGCGAACTCGTCCAGCCAGGCGTTGGCGGCGGCGTAGGCGCCCTGCCCCGGGTTGCCCAGCAGGGACGCGGCGGAGGAGAAGCTCACCCACCAGTCCAGCTCCTGGCCCGCAGTGGCGTGGTGCAGCAGCCACGCTGCGGTCGCCTTGGGACGCCAGACCTTCTCCAGGAGGGCGGGGGAGAGATGGGCGATGGTGGCGTCCTCGACGACGGCCGCCGCATGGACGACGCCGCGCAGTGCGTGACCGGTGTCCGCGGCGGCCCGTACGAGGGAGTCGGCGACGCCCGGTTCGGCGAGGTCCCCGCACACGACCTCGACACGGGTGCCGAAGTCGGCGGTGAGGGCGTCGAGGGCGGCACGGGTGGGCTCGCCGGGAGCGCTGCGGGAGGTGAGCACGACGGCCGCGGCGCCTCGTTCGGCCAGCCACCGGGCGACCAGGAGCCCCAGTCCGCCGAGCCCGCCCGTGACCAGATAGCTCGCGTCGGGCCGGACGACGGGGACGTCCTCGGGGCGTACCGGCAGGATGTCGATGCCCTTGCTGGGCCAGGTGAGGACGAGTTTGCCGGTGTGCCTGGCGGAGGCCATCGTGTGGAAGGCCGACGACGCCTCGGCGACGGGGTGTTCGGTGACGGGCAGCAGGGGCAGGGTGCCGTCCGCGAGCATGCCGGCCAGCTCGCGATAGCCCTCGGCGAGCAGCTCCGGGTCCTGCCGCATCATCATCAGCACGTCGACGCCGGCGAAGGTGACGTTGCGGCGGAAGGGCAGCAGCCCGAGACGGGTGTTGGCGTAGATGTCCCGCTTGCCGAGTTCGAGGAAGCGGCCCCGGTGTGCCAGCAGGTCGAGACTCGCCGACTGCGCCGGTCCGGTGAGGGAGTTGAGTACGACGTCGACGCCGTGTCCCCCGGTGAGCTCGCGCACCCGGTCGGCGAAGTCCAGGGTGCGGGAGTCCATGACGTGCGCGACGCCCAGGCCGCGCAGGTACGCCCGCTTGGCCTCGCTGCCCGCGGTGGCCAGCACCTCCGCGCCGCAGGCCCGCGCGAGGTTCAGGGCGGCCAGACCGGTGCCTCCGCTCGCCGAGTGGATCAGCACCTTCTCGCCCGGCCGGAGCCGGGCCAGGTGCCGCAGGGCGTACCAGGCGGTCAGGTAGGCGCACGGCAGGGCGGCGGCGTCCCGCGTGCTCACCCCGTCCGGCACCGGCAGGAGGCAGTCGGAGCGGACGGTCGCCACCGACGACATGACGGCGGACCGGGCTTCGTCCACGAACATCGCGGCGACCCGGTCACCTTCCCGTACCTCCCGGACGCCGTCACCGACGGCGGTGACGACGCCCGCGCCGTCGAACGCGCAGACGTCCCCGCGTTCCTCGCCCGCGCTGAAGCGCTGGTAGACGCCCATGGCCTGGAGCACGTTGATGAAGTTGACGCTGGTGGCGTCGACCCGCACCTCGACCTCGCCCGGCCCGGGCCTGCGGCGCGGCTGGGCGACGAACTCGAAGGAATCCAGGTCGCCGGAGCGTGCGAGGTGCAGGGCCACCCGGTCGTGGGCGCGGTCGACGGTGATCCGCCGGCGCTCCCGCCCGTCCAGCGGCGTGTTGCGCAGCCGGGCCAGGTGACGCCTGCCGTGCCGGTAGGCGATCTCGTCCTGCTCCTCGGGGCAGGACAGCAGCTCCGCGGCCACGTCCGCGACCGGTGTCCGCGGGTCGATGTCCAGGACGCCGGGCCGCAGTTCGGGGTGCTCGTAGCTCAGGACCCGTACGAGTCCGCGCAGACCCGCCTGTCCCAGGTCCGGCCGGTCCTCAGGCGCGACCCGCTGCGCGGTGCCGGTGACGGTCCACAGCCGCGGCGCCGTACGGCCGTCCACGGTGCCCGCCAGCGCGCGGGCCGTTGCCACCAGGCGGGCGACCTGCTCCCGCGCCCGGAGCTCGGGGGAGGGGCATGCGCTGCCGGGTGCCGGCAGATACACCACCGCCTGCGGTGCCTGCCCGTCGGCCCCGGACGGCAACACCGGCGGGGTGTCGCCGTCCAGGGCGAGCGTCCGGATGTCCACCGCCGCGCCCCGCTCCTCCAGGGCACCGCCCAGCGCCGCCGCGAACGACTCCCGCCCGGGTTCCACCAGGAGCGTCCAGGTTCCGGTCGCGGGGCGCGGCGCGGGCTGCTCGCAGGGCTCCCAGGCCGCCTGGAGCAGACGGCGGCCGAAGTGCTCCTCTGCCGTCTCGGCGGGCACGTGGCGGAACTCCACTCCCGTGGCGTCCGCGACCACGGACCCGTCGTCGGCCCACAGCCGGAAATCCGCCGTGAACCGGTCGCCGTCGATCCGCCCGAGGGTGACCAGGCAGTACCCGCTGAGCGGTACCACCCCGAACAGCCGCAGCGCCTCGATGCGCCGGGGCAGGATGCCTCCGGCGGGCACGGCGCCGGTGCGCAGCACGGAAGCCGCCACGGCCTGGAGGCAGGTGTCCAGCACGACGGGATGGCAGGTGAGTGCCTGCGCCCCGGCGCGGCCTTCGTCGGGTACCCGGACACGTGCCAGGAGGCGGGCGCCCGTGCGGTCGGCCGGTGTCCCGTCCGTGTGGAGGGCCTGCAGGCCGAGGAACGGCGGGCCGTGGTACACGCCGCGTTCCTCCCGCATCTGCCGGTAGACGTCCGAGGCGTCCACGGCGTGCGGGAACTCGGCCGGCAGCCGCTGCGGATCGCAGCCCTGCGGACGGGGTTCGTCCTCGGGCGCGAGGTGCAGGCACGCCTGTGCGTGCCGGACGGAGGCACCGTCGGGGCCCGTGCTGACCACACGCCAGCGGGCGGTGTCCGGCCCGGCCGCCTCGGCGGTGGCGGTGACGGGCGTGCCGTCGTCGGCCGGCAGCAGCAGCCGTTCCAGGTCGATGCCGGTGAGGCGCAGCCGCTCCGGCCCGGCGGCGTACAGGTCGCCGGCGGCGGCCACGGCCATCTCGCACAGCGCGGCGCCGGGAACCACGGCGACATCGTTGACGCGGTGCGCGTCCAGCCAGGGAAGAGTCCTCGGTGTGACGCGGGTCTGCCACAGGTGGCGGCCCTCGCCGTCGGGGTCCGCGGTGTGCGGTCCGGTGAGCGGGTGGGCGGCGGGGGAGGAGTGGGCCCCGGCCGACTGCCGCAGCGGGGAGGGCTCGACGACGTACCGCGTGCGCTCCCAGGTGGTCGGCGGCAGGTCGGCCAGGGCGCCGTCGCCGTAGCGGTCGGCCCAGTCCAGCGGGTGGCCCGCGCAGTGCAGCGCCGCCACGTGGGTGTGGAACGCCGGCGTGTCGTCCGTGTCCCGCAGCAGGGAGGGCACGACCGCCGTGCCGGTGTGGCCGTGCGCGGTGAGCGTGGCCTGCACCGGGTGGGCCAGCACGGGGTGGGGGCCGATCTCGACGAACAGCCGGTGACCGTCCTCGGCGGCGGCCCGCACCGCGTCGGCGAAGCGCACGACCCGCCGCAGGTTGTCCGACCAGTAGGCGGCGTCGAAGGCGGGATGGTCGCGCGGGTCGTCGGTGACGGTGCTGTAGAAGACCGCTGCCGGCTGCCCGCCGGTGACGTCCGCGAGCGCCTCGGCGAGGTCGGGCAGGATGGGGTCCATGTGGGCGGTGTGCGAGGCGACGTCCACGTCGACGACGCGAATGCCCACGCCGCGCGCGTCCCACTCCTCCGCCAGGCGGCGGATGCGGTCGGCGTCGCCACCGATGACGGTGTTCTCCGGGGACGCGACGACCGCGACGCTCACGCCCCGCACGTCCTGTTCCGCCAGCAGCCGCTCGACCTCGGCACGGCCCAGGGCGACCGAGGCCATCAGGCCCTGCCCGGCGGTCCGCAGGATCAGCCGCGACCGGCGGCAGATGACCCGTACGCCGTCCCGGACGCTCAGCGCTCCCGCGGCCACCGCGGCGGCGACCTCTCCCATCGAGTGGCCGATCACGGCCGCCGGTTCGACGCCGTGGGACCGCCACATCGCCGCCAGACCCAACTGGATGGCGAAGATCACCGGCTGGACCCGGTCGAACCCGGTGACCACCTCGGGGCGGCACAGGGTCCGGCGCAGGGAGAAGCCGGACTCCTCGGCCACGAGCGGTTCGAGTTCGTCGATGACCCGGGTGAACTCCGGATCTCCGTCCAGCAGTTGCCGGCACATGCCCGCCCACTGCGAACCGTGCCCCGAGAAGACCCACACCACCCCCTGCCCGGCGTCGGGCACCGCCCTGCCGGTCGCCACCCCGGTGGACGGCGTGGTTCCGGCCGCCAGCTCCTCCAGCCGTGCCACCAGTTCGGACCGGCCGGCGGCGACGACGGCGGCACGCTCCCGGGAGGGCGAGCGACGCACGGCCAGGGTGTGCGCCACATCGCCCAGCGGGACACGGGACCCCTCACCCCCCAGCCACTGCGCCAGACGGCCTGCCGCGGACCGCAGGGCCACGGGCGTGCCGGCGGACAGCGGGAACACCCGCAGCACTTCCTCGCCCCGGGCCGGGCCGGGCGCGCCTGCCGGGACAGGACGGGCCGCGCGCCGGGCGGGGGAGGGCGCGGGAGGCTGCTCCAGCACGACGTGGACATTGGTGCCGCTGATCCCGAAGGAGGACACCGCCGCCAGCCGGGTGCCCTCCCGCACCGGCCATTCCGTCGTGTCGGTGGGCACGAACAGCCGGGTGCCGCTGGGATCGATCTGCGGGTTCCACTCCCGGAAGTGCAGGCTGGCCGGGACCATGCCGTGCCGCAGGGACGCGACGGCCTTCAGCAGGCCCGCCACGCCCGACACCGGTTCGGTGTGGCCGATGTTCGTCTTCACCGACCCCAGCGCGCACCGGTCGCGGCCCTTGCCGTAGACCGCGGCCACCGCGGCGAACTCGATGGGGTCGCCCACCGCCGTGCCCGGGCCGTGCGCCTCCACCATGCCGACGTCACCGGCCTCGACGCCCGCGCGCTCCAGAGCCAGACGGTACAGATCGATCTGCGCGGGCTCCGAGGGCGCGCTCAGCCGCGTGCCCCGCCCGTTCTGGTTGACGGCCGTGCCGCGCACCACCGCCAGAACCCGGTCCCCGTCCCGTACGGCGTCCGAAAGGCGCTTGAGCACCACCACCCCGCAGCCCTCCCCGCGTACGTAGCCGTCGGCGGCGGCGTCGAAGGCGTGGCAGCGACCGGTGGGGGAGAACACCCCCCACAGCGCCGGGGCGATGACGCCCTCCGGCCCCAGCGTCAGCATGGCGGCCCCGGCGAGGGCGACGTCGGACTCACCGGTCGCCAGGCTCTGGCAGGCGGAGTGCACGGCGACGAGCCCTGACGCGCAGGCGCTCTCCACCACTACCTGAGGGCCCCTCAGATTCAGCATGAACCCCACCCGGCCCGGCCCGATGCTGTCGAAACCGGTGTACATCGCGTAGGCGTTGACCTCTTCGAGAGGCCGCTGCACCCGCAGCATGTAGTCCTTCTGGTAGATCCCGAAGAACATGCCCGTCGCAGTACCCGACAGCCGCCGGGCCGGAATTCCCGCGTGCTCGATGGCCTCCCAGGCCACTTCGGACAGCAACCGGTGCTCCGGATCCACCCAGGGCGCCTCCTGCGCGTTGATCCCGAAGAACTCCGGCTCGTAGGCGTAGACGTCGTCGTCCAGGAAGCAGCCGTAGCGCAGCCGGGCCGCGACCTGGGCGGGAAGACCGGCCAGTTCGGCTTGTTCCCACCGCTCGGCGGGCACCTCCCGCACGGTCTCCCGGCGTGCCATCAACAACCGCCACAGCGAGGTGAGGGAGCGGACGGCACCAGGGAACCGACAGGCGGCTCCGACGACCGCGATCGGTTCCCTTGGACCCGCTCCGGGCTCCTCGACGCCGGTCTGCACATGCATGGGCTGTCCGTCCTTCACCACGACTTCGGGCGATCTTGCGAGGCACTGGCCATTTCGACACAAGGGTGGACGTACTTCCAAGGGCGCACGGGCCGGGAACGGGAGCGCGTCCCTGCACGCCAACGCCTCGGTGCATCGGGTTCAGCCGCTTGGGCGGGCGCTTGGAGGATCATCGGCATGAACCGCCGCGATCCGGCTCCCCGGTTCGCGCTCCCACCGCCGTATCGGCAGGATGGGACGATGACCGAGATCCGCACACCCCGTCTCCTCCTGCGCCGCTGGCTCGACGACGACCTCGTCCCCCTGTCCGAGATCCAGGCGGATCCGGTGGTGATGCGGAGTGTCGGCGACGGCAGGCCGCGCTCTCCGGAACAGACCGCCGAGGACATCGAGGTGTGGGAAGAGGAGTGGGACGAGGAGGGTTTCGGGATGTTCGCGGTCGAGCTCCTGGGCTCCGGTGAGTTGGCGGGCGCCGTCGGCCTGTCCGTGCCCGACGCGCCGGCCGAGGTCGCCGGCCAGGTCGCGATCAGCTGGCGGCTCGGGCGGGTGCTCTGGGGGCAGGGGTACGCCTCCGAAGCGGCGCACGCCACCCTGGAGTTCGCACTGCAGGACCGCGGCATCGACCGCGTGGTCGCCGTATGCCGGACGGGCGACAGGGCCTCCCTGAACGTCCTCGGCAAACTCGGCATGCAGGCGGAAGGCACCGCACAGGACCCGGTCCACGGCCACGACCTCGCGGTGTACGGCATCGACCTCACGCAGTACCAGGAGTAACAACCGCAGACCTGACATGCGTCGAGGGCGGACAGGCTCGTCCTCGCAGCCGACGTCCGACGGGTCCTCGGTCAGTCCTCGGCGCTCATTCCCCGTGCCGGCCCGGAGGCCAGGACTGCGGCCGTGAAGGTCGCCAACTGCGCCCGCGCTGTTTCCCGCGGCACGCGCTCCTGTCCCGCCAGGTGCTCGACGAGGTCGGCCCGGGTCGCGGCGAGCAGGGCGTGAGCGGTGAAGTCGCTGTCGGCGAGGCCGGGGACCTCCTCCAGCGCGGATCGGAGCAGGCGGTGCCACCGCGCGTAGTGCTCCGCCTGGTACGGGCTGCCGCTCCCGCTGTCCTCCAGGGCCAGCGCGAGGCGCCGGTTGTCGAGTTTGAAGCACAGGACGGCATCGAGCAGGGCGGGCACGCGCTGCTGCGGTGGAGTGCCGGGCCCCAGCGGCGGCGGCCCGGCTTCGGCGGCCTCCCGGATCGGTTCGAGCCGTGCCTCGTACAGCGCGCGCAGCAGCCCGGCACGATCACCGAAGGCCCGGAAGAGGGTGCCCTTGCCCACCCCGGCCGCTGCCGCGACATCGGCCATGGTGACGTCCTCGGGACGTTCACACCGGGCGAAGAGGGCGTCGGCGGCCGCGAGTACGGCCTCCCGATTGCGGACGGCGTCCTTGCGGGACTTGCGCTCGGGCATGCTGCTCCTCCACTTGAAAAGCGGACCGCGGGTCCGTATCTTGAAAGCGGACCGCCGGTCCGTATCTTCGAAACGGACCCAAGGTCCGGATTCTATGAGAGGGAGGATACCCATGCCCGAGCTGACGTCTCCGGCGGATCTGTACCGCCACAGTCTGCGGCTGCTGCTGGACAAGGACATCGCCGGCTGGGTCGGCCTGTGGGCCGAGGACGGCGTGATGGAGTTCCCCTTCGCCCCCGAGGGCCGGCCCCGGCGCCTGGAGGGCAAGGAGGCCGTCGCCGACTACATGCGCCACTACCCCGACCACATCGATCTGCACGACTTCCCCGCCCTGCGGATCCACCAGACCACCGACCCGCAGACCATCGTGGTCGAGATGCGCGGCGTCGGCCGCCTGGTGGAGACCGACGCCCCCTTCGACATGACCTACATCGCCGTCGTGACCGTTCGGAACGGGCACATCACCTCCTACCGCGACTACTGGAACCCCCTCGCCCTCCTCGAGCCGGGCACCGACTTCGCCGGGAGCCGCGGATGACCACCACCGGTACCACTTTGGTCATCGGGGCCACCGGCACCACCGGAAGCCGCACCACCGCACAACTGACCACCGCAGGCCACCGCGTCAAAGCCGCCAGCCGCCAGGCCGTCCCGGTTGCCGGCGCCGAGCCGGTCCGCTTCGACTGGTACGACCCCGCCACCCACGCTGCCGCCCTCGACGGAGTCGACCGGGTCTACCTCATACCGCCCCTGGGCGACTCCGACCCCGCGGCGATCATGCTGCCGTTCCTCCACCGGGCCCGCACCACCGGTGTGCGCCGCGCGGTGCTGCTGAGCTCCTCGGCCATCCCCGAGGGCGGCCCGGCGGTGGGAACGGTGCACCGGGTCCTGCCCGACCTGTTCGAACAGTGGGCGGTACTGCGGCCCTCGTGGTTCATGCAGAACTTCACCGGCACGCACGCGCACGCCCGCGGCATTCGCGACGACGGCGTCATCCGGTCCGCCACCGAAGGCGGCCGGGTCGGCTTCGTCGACGCCGAGGACATCGCGGCCGTGGCCGTCCGCGCACTGACCGACGAGCAGGCCCCCGACACCGATCTCGTCCTCACCGGACCCGAGGCACTCAGTCACGACGACATCGCCGCCATCATCACCGAGGTCACCGGCCGGTCCGTGGTCCACCGGCGTCTGTCCGGCGAGCAGATGCGCCATCGCCTCACGGCGGAGGTCCCGGAGGAGTTCGCGGCACTGCTGGCCGGCATGGACCGTGCCATCGCCGGGGGCGCGGAGGACCGTGTCACCGACGCCGTCGAGCGCGTCACCGGCCGGCCCCCGCACACCTTCCGCGCCTGCCTCGAACGGGAGATGCGGTGCGGCAGCTGATGCGCTCCCCGCGAGGACGGCGTCCCCTGATCAGGCCCGCGCGCCGCCGTCGACCCGTAGGACCGTGCCCGTCACGTAGGAGGCGCGGTCGCTGAGGAGCCAGGCGGCGGCCTGCGCGATCTCCTGCGGGTCGGCCGCGCGGCGCAGCGGAGTGCGCGCCGTGAGGCGCTCGCGCAGACCGGGTGATCCCTCTTCCCACGTGCGGATCATCTCGGTTGGTGTCTGGCCGGGGGCGATGGCGTTGACGCGAATGCCTTCCGGACCGTAGGTGACGGCGGCCGACTCGGTGAGGCTGTTGACCGCCCGTTTCATCGCCCCGTAGGCGGGCAGCTCGGGGTTGCCCATCAGGCTGCCGACGGAGGAGTTGTTGACGATGGCGCCCGTGCCCGCGGTGGCCCGGATGGCGGCGATCTCGGCGACCATGGCCAGCCAGACGCCCTTGAGGTTCACGTCGTAGACGCGGTCGAAGTCGGCCTCCGGCATCCGGTCCATCGGGCCGGGCCGCTGGATCGTCGCTCCGTTGTTGAAGGCGATGTCGAGCCGGCCGTACAGGTTCACGGCGGAATCCACGGCGGCGCGCACGCTTCCCGCGTCGGCCAGGTCGCACACCACGTACTCCGCGGTGCCGCCCGCCGTCCGGATCTCCTCGGCCGCCGCCTTCAGCTGGGCCTGTGTCCGGGCCGCGAGAAGCACCCGCGCCCCCTCGCGGGCGAAGAGCCGGGCCGCGGCGGCTCCGATGCCGCGCCCGGCACCGGTGATGAAGGCGACCTTGCCGGCCAGCAGCCCCAGGGCGGCAGGGGCGGCGGATGGTGCGGTCGCAGGTGTGTTGTCCGTGTTGTCCATGGCAGCGAGCCTGCGCCCGTCCGCGAAACGCAGCCAGGCACCAGCGGTACCTGGCTGGGCCGGCCGACGTCCGTACACACTGGGCGGGTGGATCGGAAAGAACTGGCGAACTTCCTGCGCGGCCGACGGGAGCGGATCGCTCCTGCCGAGGCCGGGCTGCCCGTCGGCCCGCGCCGCCGCACCCCGGGACTGCGCCGCGAGGAGGTGGCGCAGCTGGCGTTCATCTCGACCGAGTACTACACGCGGCTGGAGCAGGCACGGGCACCGCGCCCGTCGTACGAGGTGCTGGCCGGACTGGCCCGGGCCCTGCGCCTGTCCGACGCCGAGCGTGACCATCTCCACCACCTCGCCGGTGCCCCGCCGCTCCCGTCGGCCGGGCCCTCGCACGAGGTACGGCAGAGCATCCTCGACCTGCTGCACCGACTGCCGCAGGCCGCGGCGACCGTGACGTCCGCGACCCTCGAGGTGCTCGCCTGGAACGATCTGGCGGCGGCCCTGATGGAGGACTTCTCCGCCCTGCCGCGGCGCGACCGCAACCTAGTCCGCCGTGTCTTTCTCGGACCCCACACGCATGGGCAGCGGCTGTACGGAGTGTCGGACGCGGACGCTTTCGCCCGCAGGTCGACGCAGCGGCTGCGCGCCGCAGCCGCCCGCTACCCCGACGACGCGGACGTGGCCGAGCTGGTGGCCGAACTCCTCGACGGGAGCGAAGAGTTCACCCGCCTGTGGGAGTCCCACGACGTGTCCGCCGAGCCCACCCTGCGCAAGACCTTCCAGCACCCGCTGGTCGGCCCGGTCACCGTCAACTGCGACGTCCTCGACATCACCGACCGCGACCAGCAGGTCGTGATCTACACAGCGGCCCCGGGCTCGTCCTCCGAAGAGGCCCTACGGCTGCTGTCGGTCATCGGCACGCAGCGCATGGACAGCCCCACTGAGCCCCACTGAGCCCCACTGAGCTGCACCGGCCGCACCGGCCGCACGAGCCTATGGCCGGCCCGGCCGCTGTTTCGTGCGGGCAGCCGATGCCTGCCGGGTGTCCGCGCCGGAGCTGACGTGCCGCTGGGTCTCCTGGGGGCCGTGCCAGTCCAGGCACATGGCGGTGGCGTCGTCGTCGAGCCGGCCATCGGCGGCGTCGCGGACGGCGGATGTCAGGGCCAGTGCGGTTTCCCGCGGGTGCAGGTCCCGGGTGTCTTCGAGCAGGGCGGGCAGATCGACCTTCTCTCCATCGCGTTCCAGCATGCCGTCGGTGACCATGAGCAGACGGTCACCAGGACGCAGATCGAGGTCCTGAACGCGGTAGGAGTGCGGCGTGAACTCGGACAGTCCGAAGGGGTGGTCCACCTCGCAGGTGATCACCTCGGCGGTTCCGTCACGCATGCGCAGTGGCCAGGGGTGGCCGGCGTTGACGAGTTGCGCTTGTCCGGTGTGGAGATCGATGCGCAGCAGCTGCCCGGTGGCGTGACCGTGGCTGTGGTGGATCAGCGCCTGGTCGGCCTGGTGGGCCTGCTCGGCCAGGCCGGCTCCCGCGCGGCGGGCGCCGCGCAGGGCGCTGACCAGGAGGGTGGCGGCCAGGGCGGCGTCGATGTCGTGGCCCATGGGGTCGGTCACCGACACATGGAGGGTGTCGTGGTCCAGGGTGTAGTCGAAGGTGTCGCCGCTGAGGTCTTCGGAGGGTTCCAGGTTCCCGCACAGGGTGAACTGTGCGGCCTCGCAGGACAGTGACGGGGGCAGCAGCTGGTATTGGATCTCCGCAGCCAGGGTGGGGGGCCTGGAGCGCTTGCCCCAGGCGTAGAGGTCGGTGAAGCGCCCGTTGGCGATCACGATGTAGGCCAGGAGGTGGGCGGCTTCCCCGAGCGCGTCGAGGACCTCGTCGCCGGGGTCGGCCGGCAGGAGCAGTTCCAGCAGCCCGATGGCGTCCCCCCGGTTGGTGACCGGCATGATCACCCGGTGTCCGTGGCCGCTCTCCTCCTGGTACAGACGCTGGGTACGGATCACTTCCTCGTAGACACTGCCGAACAGGGGGATCCGCTCCGCCTCCCGGCCACCGACCGCCGGTGCGGTGGACAGCCGCGCCACCGCTTTCCCCGTCAGGTCCACGATGAGGAAGGAGACCTTCGCGGCCTCGAAACGCCGCCGCAGGTCCTCCGCGACCACGTCGACGGCCTCCACAGGTGCCGCCGTCTCCGCTGCCGTCAACACCCGGGGAAGACCACTCTGCCCACCACGCACGACCGCGGTCCCTTCCACAAGCCCCTCTTACCAGCATGGGAACCGTCACGGAGAGCGTCAATCCCTGAACGGCTGCGACCGGCCACTCGGGTGGCATCCGACGGGTCCGCGTGGCCGGACTCGGCGCGCGCGTCGACTTGATGTGCAAGCTTGAATGCAAACTTGATATGCAAGTGAACAGTTGCCTATTGTGTGGTCGTGGCCGATGACCTTTTCAAAGCTTTGGCCGACCCCACCCGCCGCACGATCCTCGACGAGCTCACGGAGAAGTCAGGACAGACGCTGTTCGAGATCTGCTCCCGACTGAGCATGAAGCACCAGCTCGGCATCTCACGCCAGGCGGTCTCGCAGCACCTCGCCGTGCTGGAGGCCGCCGGGCTCGTCGAGACCCGGCGGGAGGGCCGCTACAAGTTCCACGAGCTGAACACCGCCCCGCTGCGGCAGATCGCCGAGCGATGGCTGATGGCCGATACGTCCGGACCGGAGAAGAGCACCCCATGAAGATCCACCTGACCAGCGTTTTCGTCGACGACCAGGCCAAGGCCGAGCACTTCTACACCGAGATCCTCGGCTTCGTGAAGAAGCACGACGTCCCGGTCGGCGAGAAGGACCGGTGGCTGACCGTCGTCTCACCCGAAGAGCCCGACGGCACCGAACTCCTTCTGGAGCCCGCGGGCCACCCGGCCGTCAAGACCTTCCGCGACGCACTCGTCGAGGAGGGCATCCCGCTCGCCCAGTTCGCCGTCGACGACGTGAAGGCGGAGTACCAGCGCCTGCGCGGTCTGGGAGTCCGCTTCACCCAGGAGCCCCTGGAGATGGGCCCCGTCACCACCGCCGTCTTCGACGACAGCTGCGGCAACCTGATCCAGATCGCCACCAAGCCGCAGTAGGCGGTTGCCGAGCTCGATGACGGCTGAGGTCCGCCCCCGTGACCGAGGAAAGCAACGCCCATGCCCCAGATCCGGCCGGTGAACGTCTACGACGAGGAGCCCTGGCCGCTGCCGGGGGAGTGGAGGCACACCGAGCCCTTCACCTGCACCGCCGTCGGCAGCCCGGGCCTGTTTCACGACGGGAACCGACCCCGACGACATGTTCCAGGACCCGCCCCCGGATGACCTAGAGGAACACGTCCTACAGTTCTGGCCGACGCGCCCCGACGGGCGCGCTCACCAACTGGGAGACCCATCTGTCCTGGACGCCTAGCGCGAGCCGAGGAACTCGATCGCCCGCTGGGTCAGGAGCTTGGCGGCGTCCGGGTCGTGGGACGGCAGTGAACTGTCCACGAACAGGTGCTCGTCGCCGGGATACAGGAACATCTCCGCGTCGGCGCAGTCGGCGACGAGCGCGCGGGCGGCGTCGATGTCCTCGGCGAAGAACGGATCGGCTTCTTTCCCATGCACCTGCACCGGCACACCGTCAGGCCATGCCGCGCCGAACTCCGAGACCGGGATGCAGGCGTGGAACAGGAGCGCGCCCCGCGCGCCCGCCCGCGTCTGCGCCAGCTTCTGGGCGGGCAGCACACCGAGCGAGAAACCGACGTAAACGGCGTCCTGCGGCAGCAGTTCGGCCGCGCGGACGCCGCGCTCGGTGATCTCGTCGAACCCGACCCGCTCCACGTAGCCCTGACCTTCCTCGAGGGAGCCGAAAGTGCGCCCCTCGAACAGGTCGGGTGTGTGCACGGTGTGGCCGGCCGCGCGGAGTTCGTCGGCGAACGCGGCGACTCCGGAAGTCAGTCCCTGCACGTGATGGAACAGTACGACCTCTGTCATGCCCAAACCCCTTGCCCGCAGGTAGCGAATGATCCGGAACTTTAGAATAATCGAAGAGTGCCGAACAATAGCCGCCTCCCCGACTACGACCTCGCCGACGTCGCAGACGTGACAGCCCCGGCTCAACTCCGCGCCCTGGCCAGCCCGTTGCGCGACGCCATCCTCGAGCTGCTCCTCGAACGCGCCGCGACGGTGAGCGAACTGGCCTCCGCGCTCGGCCGCCCCAAGAGCACCGTCGCGCACCACGTGAGCGTCCTCGTGGACGCCCAGCTGCTGAAGATCGTGCGGACCCGCCGGGTGCGGGCCATCGACGAGCGCTACTACGGCCGCACCGCGCGCATCTTCCGCGTCGGCACGGTCAGCCCGACCGACGGCCCCACCGCGCCGTACTGCAACAACGATCTCGCCACGGCCGCCGCCGAGTCGGCCCCCGCACACCAGGCAGATCAACTCTCCTCGATCATGCGGCACGTGCGGATTCCCCGGGAGCAGGCCCGCGAGTTCTGGGCGCGGGTCCTGGAACTCGCCAACGACTACGCGCAACTGCCGCGCGGAGGCGATGTGGTGTACGGCTTCGCGGCCGGTCTCTACCCGACCGACTATCCGGCGCTGCCAGAGGCCGAGGCTGCGGCGGATGACCCGGACTGACCCCTGACCAGGTTGACCAGGTCCTGACGTAGTCGCATGACCTACCGGGCAGCGCGTCAGGAGATCGTGGGAAGAACCTTCTCGGCGATGTCGAGGAGCACGCTGTCGTTCGGGAGGGCTCCGGACTCGCTCCACACGGTGATCTCGTAGTAGCCGCCCCGGTCATCACGGTCGAGGGCCACGGACAGCGTCCTGGCCGGCGGACCCTGTTCGACCGGCCCACCGGATCCGCCACTCCCGAGATCGATCTCCAACTTCATGGTGTGATCCGAGGAGAAGACCGCGGGCCGCCCGAGAACGGACAGCGTCTTGACGTCCTCCTCGTTCCCGAACTTCATCAGCTTCACGTACTGGCCGGTCGACAACTTGTTGTAAGTGGCCGAGACGTTCACGGTGTAGGTGCCGAACGCGACCTCGGCCTCCGGCTGGGCGACCTTCCCGTCCGTCAGGGGAGCGGTGTTGCTGGTGCCGGAAGCGGTGGTCGCGGTCTCTCCGGGCGTTCCGAGGAGCTTGGCCAGGTCCGGCCGGTTGAGCGCCTTGCACAGCTCTTCACCGGTCACGGGCTTGGGCGTCTGCTTGTAGGCCTTCGGCAGTTCCTCGTCGTCCCCGGCCGAACACGAGGCGGGCTGCGGAGTGCTGTCGTCGGCCGGCAGCACGCGCGGGCCCAGCCACACCGCGGCCGCGAGTGCTCCGAACACGGCCAGGGCCGCGACGGCCTGGCCCCATGCGTTGGGCTCCTTCTCCGGAGTTCCCGGGCCGGGACGTGTCCCAGTTCCGACCTGAGCATGGGAGTGAGCTTGAACTTGGGCCGGGGCCGGGGCCGGGGCCGGTGCTGGGGCTTGGGCTGGGACTTGGGCTTGGGCTTGAGCCGCCGCAGCGACCGCCGCACCGTCTGCGGAGGCTGCCGGAACCGGGTTCCGGCGTGCGCGCAGGGCCCGGACCACCGCGTAGAGGCGTATGGCGGTGAACACGAGGAACGCCACGCCGATACCGGCCGCGACCCGATCCTGATCGCGGACGGCGAGATACATGACGCGTACGCCGAGAACGGACCCGACCGCGATGAGCAGCGGCTCGCGGACCCAGAACGGCAGGAGACGCAGGAGGAAACCGAGCATCCGGTGATCTCACCAGGACATGACAACATCCGCCGTGGTGGAAGCCACAGTTCCGGGCATGGGCAGGGCCTGCGGAAGCGGGGGCGGGCGCTCGGGGCCAGGTCCTCGCCTTCGGCGTCCTCCCCGTCTTCCCCGCCCTGCCGGCGCTGATCGTCTTCGCGTCCTTTCCGACGCTCAGCCCTGCCGACCGACCCCGGTGATGAGTTTTCGTGCCCACGCCCGTCACACCTACGACGGGACACGAAGAGGCGGAAGGATGACGTGATGAGTGCGGACACGCGGCTGGAGGAGCTGGGCATGAGCGGGCTGGGCATGAGCGGGCTGGGCGAGATCGACGAGCCGGCGTTCTCAGGGCTGGCGGAGCGGCACCGGCGGGAGCTGCACGTGCACTGCTACCGGATGCTCGGGTCGTTCGAGGACGCCGAGGACACGGTGCAGGAGACGTTCCTCCGTGCCTGGCGGCGGCGGGAGACCTTCGAAGGGCGGTCGACCTTCCGGGCCTGGCTGTACGGGATCGCCACCAACGCCTGCCTGGACCTGCTCGCCAAGTGCCGCCCGGAGCCCGCGACCGGCGGCGAGGTGCTGTGGCTGCAGCCCTACCCGGACCGGCTGCTCGACGAGCTGCCCGCGGGCGATGCCGACGAACCGGAGGCCGTCGCCGTCGCGCGGGAGACGATCGAGCTGGCGTACCTGGTCGCAGTCCAGCACCTCGCGCCGCGCCCGCGGGCCGTGCTGATCCTTCGGGATGTGCTCGGCTGGCCGGCGAAGAACGTCGCGGCGCTCCTCGGGGACTCCGTCAACTCCGTGAACAGCGCGCTGCAGCGGGCCCGCGCCGGAATGCGGGAGCACCTGCCCGCCGAGCGGCAGGACTGGACCGGCGGCGAGCAGGATGCCGGGACGCGCGAGCTGGTGCGCCGCTTCACCGACGCCAGCGTGGCCACGGACATCCCGGCGCTCGCCTCGATGCTGCGGGACGACGTCCGCTGCTCGATGCCGCCCACGCCGGGCCTGCACGTCGGTCGCGACGCGGTGGTGAACGACTGGATCCAGGACGGCTTCGAGGGCATGACGGGCCTGCGCGGCGTCCCCACTTCCGTGAACCGGCAGCCCGCCGTCGCCTTCTACCTCTGGCAGGACCGGGCGGGCGCGTACCTGCCGCTGACGATCGACGTCCTGCGCGTCACCGGCGGGGCGATCACCGAGATCGTCACCTTTCACGACGACCAGTTCCCGCGGCTCGGACTGCCCGAGCGCCTGCCGGCGGACGGCGCGGAGTAGTCCCGGTGCGGACGCTCGGGCTGCGCGGTGGCGAGCCCGGGCCGGTCCTCGAACGCCACGCGCGGCGCTGGCGCCGGACATCGGGAACCTCCGGACGGTGAACAGTGCAGACACGGCCCTGCGGAAACGATCAGGCGGCGGGTACGGAGAACGCGCCGAAGTGGCACCTACGCCTTCGTCGGCCCGCTCCTGCCCCACTTCGCCACCCAGCCCGAACTCCTGGACGACCTCTTCGGACGGCTCGTCGACGCGGGGGTGAGCGATGTGTTCATGGAGCACATCAACCTCAAGCGGTACATCCGCGAGCGCATGGACCACCGCGTCCGCAGACACCGGGCGTCACGGGCCGGAACGGCTCCACGGCGAAGGACGCCGCGACAACACGGCGCCGACGCGGCGCCGACGACGCGGCGCGGTCGGACGATTCGCTCCAGGGGCGGGAGCCGGCTCAGTTGCCGGACCGCTCCGCGAGAGTGTGCGCGACGAGGGCATTGGCGTGACCGTGACCCAGCCCGTGCTCGGTCTTGAGCCAGTTCACGAGCTCCATGTGCTTGGTCAGAGGCGAGGAACGGATCAGGTCCTTCCACTCCGCGATCGGGCGACCGTATTTCTTCTCGATGGAGGGGAAGTAGCTGGCGGGTCCCTTAACGGTGGCGGTCATGTCAGCCATCCTGTCTGTCCGTTGCGTTACTTCGGTGTTGTCGCCGGTATGACCGAGCGGCACGAACGGAGTCATCGGCCGCTGAAGGTGGGCTGCGTCACACCTCCTGCTCAATTCCACCTGTAGTGCACAGGCACCAGGACAGGTGAGTGGCTGGTGCGGGTGCACCAGGGAAAGACGGTGGCGGCGAGCGACGCCCGCCCAGGCGCTGGAGCGGAGGGTGGAGGCGCGTGAATCTCGCGCATCCCCTTGCCTAGCGCTGTCTGGAGTGATCGCAAGTGGCGACTTTTCTTTACCGGATCGGACGGTTGGCCTTCCGACGACGCAAGCTCCTCGGCAGGCCCGGCGCCGAGTTGCAGAAGGCGTTCGACCTGCGGAACGAGCGCCGATGAAAACGACGTCCGTATCCGAAGCCGTGGTCTCCCCGGTCCGCCTCGGCTGGCTGTCGATCGGCGCCCTCGGCATCCTGGCGCTCGCCCTCGGCACCCTGCAGTCAGTGGTGGAGCCCGCGCTCCCGCTGCTGCAACGTGAGCTGGGAGTCAGTCCTGCCGAAGGGGCTTTGATCGGCAACGCGTTACTCATCACCGGCGCGGTCATCACCCCCGTCGCGGGCAAACTCGGCGACCGCTACGGCGGAAAACGGGTGCTGGTTGGGCTGATGGCCGTGGTCTCCGCCGGTGGCCTGATGGCCAGTCTGGCGCCGAACCTGCCGGTGTTGTTGCTCGGTCAGGTATTGCAGGGCGTCATGGTGGGTGCGCTGCCCCTCTCCTTCATCCTGGTGCGCAAACACCTCACGACGGGACAGTCACAGGCGGCGATCGGGCTGGTCGTCGCGCTGTTCACGGGCGGGAGCATGGTCGGCATGCTGCTTGCCGGTCCGATCGCGGAAGGACTGTCCTGGCAGTGGATGTTCGCGCTGCCGACGATCGCGATCATTGTGACGACGTTGGCCGTGGCTCGGCTGATGCCGCATGATCCCCCGATCCGATCGGGCGACGGCATCGACTGGCCCGGCACGGTCCTGCTGAGCGGCACGTTGCTCGCATTCATGCTCGGACTCGTGACGGTGACGAGGAACGGCGGCGTGCCGCCCCTCGCCGTCGGTGCCATCGCGATGGTCGTGGCCGCCCTCGCGACCGGATGGGTCGTCGTCGAGCGCCGGGCAGCCTCGCCGATGGTCGATCTGCGCATGCTGGCAAAGCCCGCGATGTGGAACGCGTGTCTCCTCACCTTGGTCATCACCACCAGTTCCGGAATGGTGCTCTTTCTCCTCCCGCAGTTGTTCGCGGTATCGGCCGACGGTTACGGCTTTGGAGCCGGCACCACCGACATCGGACTGTTCCTGCTGCCCGGCGCCATCGCCGGAGCGGTCAGCGACTCGGTCGGTGGTCTCGCGGCTCGGCGTTTCGGTCCGCGTGCCGTGGTTCTCGTGGGAACCGTCGTCACAGCGGCCACGATGCTCGCCCTGGCGTCGCTGCACACCGCGGAATGGCAGCTCGTCCTCGCGAAGGTGCTGACCGCGTTCGCCGCGGGCGTCGGTACCACGGCGTTGCTTGCCGGCACCGCCACCGCCATCGAGACCAAGGACATCGGCATCGCCACCAGCCTGCTCGTGGTCACTCGCGTGATAGGCGTCGCCCTGGGCGCCCAGATCGCCGGCGCGATCCTCGACGCCGGTGCCGAGCCGACGACGGGCCGGCCGGCTGAATCTGCCTTCGTCACAGGGTTCGCCGTAACCGGTCTCGTCGCCGCCTTGTCACTGCTCGTTGTCCGCATCTGGAGAAAGGGAGTCCAGGCATGAAACCGACCGGTCTGCCGATGGACGTGAGCACTACCGCGAAGCGAAAAGTTCTGATCTCCGGGGCCAGCATCTCCGGACCCGCGCTGGCGTACTGGCTGCACCGGTCCGGATGCGCGGTCACAGTGGTGGAGAAGGCAGGCGCACTGCGCGACGGTGGTTACCCGATCGACATCCGCGGCACCGCGACAGAGGTGGTCCGGCGGATGGGCGTACTGCCGCAACTGCAGGAGGCGCACATCGACTCGCGGCGCTGCACTTTCCTCGACGCCGATGGCAGTGTGGTGGCCTCGCTCACCCCGCGTGCCGTTGCGGGCGGGGTCGAGGGTCAGGACCTCGAGGTGCGTCGTGGGGATCTGTCCGCGATCCTCTACGCGATGGTTCGCGACGACGTGGAATTCCTGTTCAACGACTCCATCGACACCTTCGACCAGTCCGGACAAGGAGTCGACGTCACTTTCCGCAGCGGGCAACGGCGTACGTTCGACGTGGTGGTGGGCGCCGACGGTACGCACTCACAAACCCGGGAGTCCCTGTTCGGCCCCGAAGAACAGTTCCACCGCTATCTCGGCTACTGCTTCGCCATCTTCACCATGCCGAACACCTTCGGGCTCTCCCGCGAGGTCATGGTGTGGAACACCCCGGGGAAAGCCGCGGCCCTCTACGCCGTCGGGGACAACGACGAGCTGCACGCCTTCCTGACCTTCCACCGGCCAGAACCGCCCTTCGACACCCTCCGGAACCCCGACGCCCAGCGGGACTTGGTCGCCACGACCTTCGCGGGCGCGGGATGGGAGGTCCCCGGCATGGTCGACGCCCTGCGCGACGCGAACGACCTGTTCTTCGACACGGCCGGTCAGATCCGCATGCCCCACTGGTCCAGCGGCCGCGTCGCACTCGTCGGCGACGCCGCGTACGCACCCTCGTTCCTCACCGGACAAGGCTCGAGCCTTGCACTGGTCGGGGCCTACATGCTCGCCAACGCCCTGGCCGCGAACCGGAACCACACCGCGGCCTTCGCCGCCTACGAACGCGACATGCGCGAGTTCGTAGCCATGAATCAGTCCCTGGTCGACAACGGCGCGGCCACGCTCTTCCCCACCACGGCGCAGGCCCTGGAGCAACGCAACACGATGCTGCGTGACCTCGTCACCATGCCCTCCACGACAGCACGACCGGCCCACTCGGCCCTTACGCTGCCCGAATTCACCCCGATGCCCTGACTCCTGGTCCGGTCGCGCGCCACAGTGGCGGGAGGCAGCCAGCGCCGCGGCTACCTGGGCGTTGAAGCATCGGACTACGACAGGCGGTCCGTGCCGCCGTCGGGAGCGGCGGCACGGACCAACCCCGTCCGGTAGGCGATGACGACGAGCTGCGCCCGGTCACGGGCCTCCAGTTTCGTCATGGCGCGCTGGACGTGGGCGCGGACGGTGAAGGGGCTGAGGAACATCCGCTCGGCGATCTCCTGGTTGGACAAGCCGGTCGCGACCAGAGCCACCATCTCGCGTTCACGCGGGGTGAGTACGGCGAGCTGCTCGGAGTGGTGCGGCGGGACTTCCTCCGGTGTGGCCAGGAAACGGGCGACCAGGGAGCGGGTCGCGGCGGGGGACAGCAGCGTGTCGCCGTCGGCGATCGTACGCACGGCATCCGCCAGGTCCTCCGCCCCGATGCCCTTGCCGATGAAGCCGCCGGCCCCGGCGCGCAGCGCCTGAGCGACGTACTCGTCGGTCTCGTACGTGGTGAGGATCAGGATGCGGGTGGCGCGCAGTTCAGGGTCCGCGCAGATCTGAGACGTGGCGGTGAGACCGTCCACCTCGGGCATACGGATGTCCATGACCACCACGTCCGGGCGCAGCTCCCGGGTGAGTCTCACCGCCTCTCTGCCGTCGCCGGCCTCACCGACCACGGTGATGTCGCCCGCGCTGTCGAGAAGCATGCGGAAGGCCCCGCGCAGCAGGGCCTGATCGTCGGCGAGGAGCACCGTGAGCGTCACGCTGTCTCCCCGGCGTCTCCGTCAGTGCTCCGTGTCGTGCCCTTGACGGGCGGGAGGGGCAGCTGCGTGGAGACGAGGAAGCCGCCCTCCGGACGCCTGCCCGCAAAGAGGTGCCCCCCGACCGCGGTGGCCCGTTCACGCATCCCGATCAGACCGTAACCGGGCGGACGGTCCGGCATCGTGAACGCACTCGTCGACGCACTCGATCCCGTAGACGCACTCGATCCCGTGGGCGCATTCGGTCCCGTGGACGCGGTCGGCGCCGTACGAGAGCCCTGCCCGTCGTCGGCGACGGTGATGGTCACACGATCGCGGTTCCAGGTGAGGCGGACTCGGGCGCTGCCGGTACCGGCGTGTTTGGTCACGTTGGTCAGGGCTTCCTGGACGATGCGGTAGGCGGTGAGGTCCACACCCGGCGGCAGCGGCCTGACCGGGCCCTCCTGGTGCACCGAAACCTCCAGCCCCGCGCGGCGGAAGGACTCGAGGAGCGCAGGAAGCCGCGACAGCCCGGGCGCCGGGTCGGCGGGTGCGGTCGCGTCTCCGGACTGACGCAGCAGACCGACCGTGGCCCGCAGGTCGTCGAGCGCTTCGGCGGTGGTTCCGACGAGTTCGTTCAGGCTCTTGCGGGTCTGCTCCGGGCGGGCGTCGAAGAGGTGGGCGGCGACCGTGGCCTGCGCGTTGGCGAGGGTGATCTGATGGGCCACCAGGTCGTGCAGTTCCCGGGCGATGCGCAGCCGTTCCTCGGCCACTCTCCGGCGCGCCTCGCTGTCCCGGCTCTCCTCGGCCCGCCGGGCCCGCTCCTCCACGGCCGCCAGGTAGGCCCGCCGGTTGCGTACCGAGTGACCGAGTACACCGGCCGCCAGCGGGAACACCGCCACCACTCCCATCCTGCTCGCGTCCTTCCACGAGACGTCCCCGAACAAGGGGACGGCGGCGACCAGCGCCGCGGAAGTGAGCAACACCGCGCTCGCCGCGCGCAGTTCGGTGCGCGCGGCGAGCGAGTAGGAGTAGGCGGTGATCACCGCGGGGGCCACGATGAGCGGGGTCAGCAGGAGGCCCAGAGGCGGCGCCAGCACGCCGACCGCCGCCGTGGCCGCCAGGGCGACCAGGGGCGCCCGGTGCCGCACCGGCAGCACGGCACAGGACACCACGGCGAGGACGTAGGCGGCGGCAGGTGGCGCTGACAGTGTGTCGTCGACCTGTATCACCCCGCCGAGCAGACAGAACGCGAACGCCACCACCGTGACCGCCACCTCGCGCCACGAGGCGCCGAGTGGTCGCGGGCCACCACCACCCGTGTTCGTCACGGCCGCTCAGTCCCGGCCGGCGGGGAGCCGCCGCACCGCTGCCTCCGGTTCGGCCGCGGAGGCGGGGACATGCCTACTCGGTGCCTCACCCTCGATATGACATTCGGCAGCACACGGTTCAGGATACGAGGCGGCCACCAGGCCCTGTGGCCGAGCAGCGCCAGGACCGCGGGTGCGATCGCCGTCCGGACCACACGAAGGCGTCGAAGGCGACGGCGGCGGCCAGACCGACGCCCATCGTCTGGATGGTCGGGCTGTTCATCCCGACGAACCCGGGGAACACGCTGCACCCGCACCAGCCAGTGATGTGTCCTGGTGCCTGCGCACTACAAGAGCGTGTGCTGCGCTTCGGGCCCACAGTGCGCGAGGGCTGAGGGCGTGGATTGCGTGGGGCCTTCAAAAGGCGAGGCGAAGATAACAGGAGCATATCGGGCGTTTTCGGGCTTCGATCTTCACGGAAGGCTCACAAGTTGGCTAAGTTGGCCACTGCGTGCACGACTTCACCCAATAGGCAGGTGGTTTTGTGCACCCTCGAACGGAAGGAGCGCCCCTTTCCATGGCGTCGGAACGAACCTCGCGTCCCGAAGTGACCGCCTTCGCGGGCAGGGCCAACTCCCTTGCACTGGAGGCCTTCACGGTCGAGGCCCGGTTCTCGCAGTCTGGTGGTTACCGCGTTGGCGAATGAGAGCGAGGAGCCGAGCCCTGACGAGGTTCGGCGATGGATCGACAGCCTCTACGACCGGGCGGAGAGCGACACGGGTACCTTCAACGCGACCCGCGCCGCTGCGATCCCGCGCCAGCGGAGCGCACCCGCCCGCAGCCGGTCCCAGTCAGACACGGAGTCCGGGGTCGGAACCCTTGCCCGGCAGTGGTTCGACGCCGCCCGTGCCAAGCTGGGCCCGACCGTGTCGGCGTTGCAGCCGGACCGGAGGTTGCCGGCCCGTCCCGACCGCGCACCCGAAGCAGCACGACCCGTGCGGCCGGCGGAACGTCCCGCACAACCCCGCGTTCTCGAAGCTCCCCAAGCGCCCAGTGTTGCGAAGGAGTTGACCGGCGGATCCGCTCAGGCGCCGACCACCGCATTCCTCCCGGAGCTCTCCGGCCGGCGCGTCGCACCGACAGTGGCAGGCGATTCCCTGCGGGACGAGAACCTCTGGCGTACCGGTGCACAGCCGGTCCTCGGTGACGTGGCGGCGGGTCCGCTGTACGAGCCCGCACCAGCGCCCGCCCTGGAGTCCGGCCCACTGCTCAGCACACTGCCCGACCCGCAGTCCGCCGCGGCGCTGCCCACTGTCCCGCACCCCACCGCGGGCACTCACCATGCGGATCTTCCAACAGGCGGGTGGGACACGTACGGTGCCGCTCCGGCAAACGACGCGACCGCACCGTACGCCTCGGCTCTGTCAGCCGAACCCACCGCTTACCACGCCTCCGGTCCACCGGCCGACGTGACCACCGCGACCTATGGCGCCGGCCTGCCGAGCATCCCTGCATCTGCCCTGGCGGCGGCCCCGGTTGCGACAGTGCCCGCCGAGCCGGCCACCGCGCCCGCGCTCGCCGCACCGGCAGCGCCTGCCGCCCCGACGGAACCGGTCACCTCCACGGCAGGCGGACCTCTCTCCACCACCGTCACGCCCGGTGCCTACGGTGGGTCCTGGCTGCCGCCGGATGTCGGCCACAGCACCCAGGCCGAGCGGGTGGTCGCCTTCGCCCGAGCACAGATCGGCCGGCCCTGCGTATGGGGCGCGGTCGGGCCGGGATCGTACGACGCCCCCGGTCTGACCCAGGCCGCGTGGAAGGCCGTCGGCGTCACGCTTCCCCGGACCGCCCAGGCCCAGTGGGAAGCGGGAGTGCAGGTCTCGCTCGCTGACGTCCGGGTCGGAGACCTGGTCTTCTTCCATGACGACCTCGGCCACGTCGGCATCTGGAGCGGCGCCGGCATGATGATTCACGCCCCGGGTCCGGGAGCGCTCATCCGTGAGGAGTCGGTGTTCTTCGCCGGCCAGTCGGCGATCAGGGGCGCGATCCGCCCGGCCTGACGCCCCTCTCCGGCCGGTTACCAGGGCGGCGTGCTCGACGGTGTGGCGTCGGTGGCGGCGGGCCGGGCCGGTGTGCTCGTGGTCCGAGCAAGGCCTGGGGGTCGTCCATGGGAGGCGCGCAGCCCGCGCAGGCACGCCTGCGCGGGCAGCCTCTGCCGCCCCGCCCCGGCATGGTCCTGTGCCAACACGTGGAACGCCGCAACGTCGCGCTCACTCCGGACAACGTCAGCACACTGACCTCCGAAGTCGGCCGCCTCGATGCCGAGATCCGTGCCCGACTCACGCTCTCGTCCCTCCTGTGCGCCGGCCTCGAACGACGACGCGACACCGTCCGCCGGCTTCTCACCACGGCCGCCGCGACCACCCCATGAACCCGCACGGACGCCCCTGTCCAGCCGCCAGGATGTCCAGGACGCCTTCAGCACGATCACCGCCGAAACCGGACACGCGCCGAACGTGCCGCCCTCGCCCATCGCCTGAAAGCCGCGTACTCCGCCTTACGCCGCGCCTTTCCCCAGATCTGCGATGCCGACCATGGTCGCCCGCCCCGGCACCGCCAAGGCCGCCCCCCCGCCCGCGATGCCCACGGACAGCACCCCAGCCAATTACTTGGCTAGCCACATATTTGCTGCTATGGTATTTACGTGGCCAGCCACATAAACGGGTGGCGGCCCGAGAGGAGTAGTCATGAAAGCCATCATGTTCGACCGTTTCGGAGGCACGGACGTGCTGCGCGAGGCGGACATCGAGGTCCCTCAGCCCGGCCCCGGGCAGATCCGCGTCCGCGTCAAGGCGGCCGGGCTGAACGCGCTGGACGGCAAGATCCGCTCCGGGGCACTGGAGGCCGTGTTCCCCACGCCGCTCCCCTCCGTCCCCGGTCACGAGCTCGCCGGCGTGGTGGACGCCCTGGGCGAGGGCGTGCGGGACGTGCAGGTCGGTGACGAGGTGCTGGGCTGGTCGGACACCGGCTCGTACGCCGAGTACGCGCTGGCCACCACGGTGGCCCTCAAGCCCGCCGGCCTCGACTGGCAGCACGCGGTAGCGCTGCCGGTGGCGGGTGAGACGGCCGAGCGGGTCCTGAATCTGCTGGGCGTCGCCGCGGGGGAGACCGTGCTGATGCACGGCGCGGCCGGAGCGGTCGGGACCCTGGCGGTCCAGCTCGCCACGGCCCGCGGAGCGCGTGTCATCGGCACGGCCGGCCCTGCCAACCAGGACTACCTCGCCTCGCTCGGCGCCACCGCGACCGTTTACGGCGAGGGCCTGGTGGACCGCGTCCGGGCGCTCGCTCCCGACGGTGTGGACGCCGTCTTCGACGTGGCCGGGAAGGGAGCCCTGGAGGACTCCATCACACTGCGCGGCGGCACGGAGCGCATCGTCACGATCGCCGACTTCCGCGCGCACCAGCTCGGCATCACTTTCGCCAACGGTCCCCAGGAACGCTCGGCCGCCCGCCTGGCCGCCCTGGCCCAGGACGCCGCGACCGGCAAGGTCGTCACCACCGTCACCGCCTACCCGCTCGACCGGGCCGCCACGGCTCAGCAGGTCAGCGACGCCGGGCATGTCCGGGGCAAGATCGCCCTCACCCTCGGCTGATCACGCCAGCCACTCCTTCCGCCACGCCCCCGCGCTTCCCGATCCTCACCTGACCATCACCGCACCGAAGGACCACTCATGCTGAACTCCCTGTGGACACCGACCACCGTCGGTGACATCACCCTCCCGCACCGCCTGGTCATGGCCCCCATGACCCGTGACCGGTCCACACCTGAAGGCGTACCGACCGAGCTGAACGCCGAGTACTACGCCCAGAGGGCCTCGCACGCGCTCATCATCACCGAGGGAACCCAGCCCTCCGCCGACGGCCAGGGCTACCTCCTCACCCCCGGCATCCACAATGACGAGCAGATCGCCGGGTGGCGCAAGGTCACCGACGCCGTGCACGCGGCCGACGGCCGGATCGTCATCCAGCTGATGCACACCGGACGTATCTCCCACCCCGACAACACACCCCACGGGCGCCGGCCGGTCGCCCCTTCGGCGATCCGGCCGCAGGGCACGATGTTCACCGCCTCCGGGCCCCAGGAGATGCCGACACCCCGCGCGCTGTCGACGCAGGAGGTCGCGGCGACCGTCGACGACTTCCGCCGCGCCGCGGCCGCCGCCGTCGCGGCAGGCGCCGACGGTGTGGAGATCCACGCCGCCAACGGCTACCTGGTGCACCAGTTCCTGTCCGACAACACCAACCAGCGCACCGACCGGTACGGCGGTTCCCTCGACAACCGCATCCGCTTCGCCGTCGAGGTAGCCACCGCCGTGGCCGACGAGATCGGCGCCGACCGCACCGGCCTGCGCATCTCCCCGGGCAACACCTACAACGACATCGCCGAGTCCGACACCGCCGAGCTGTACCCGGCGCTCATGCGCGCCCTCAGCCCGCTCGGCCTCGCCTACCTCCACATCCTCCACGCGGGTGACGACACCCTGCTGGGCACCCTGCGCACGCTCTGGCCGACGACGCTCATCCTCAACCGGGCCGGAACCGACCTGCCCACCCGCGCCAAGGACATCGACCACGGCACGGCCGACCTCGTCTCCGTCGGCGCCCTCGCGCTGGCCAACCCGGACCTGGTCGAGCGGCTACGCTCTGAAGCGCCGCTGAACACCCCCGACCCGGCGACCTTCTACGGCGGCGGAGTGGCCGGCTACACCGACTACCCCACCCATACCGTCTGAGGAACCGAACCATGACCGCCCCCACCCCCCGCATCCCCACCACGGCCGGCGAAGGGCCGATGAGCTACGCGATCTTCCAGCTCGCCCGCGCTCACCGCGCCCGCGCCGCCGCCATGCTCCGCGAGATGGACCTGCACCCCGGACAGGAGCTGCTGCTGATGCAACTCCTGGACCGGGACGGCCAGACCCAGTCCGAGCTGCTCGAAAGCGTCGGCCTGGACCACTCCACGGTCTCCAAGTCCCTCCGCCGCATGCAGGATGCCGGCCTGCTCATCCGCGAGCCGGCCGAACACGACCGGCGGGTCATGGTCGTCCACCTCACCGACAAGGGCCGTGCCATGCGCGAGCCCCTGGCCGCCATGTGGCGCGCCCTGGAAGAGACTTCCGCGCTCAACCTGTCGGCGGAGCAGGCAGAGTCCTTCGTCCGCACCGCCTACGCCATCGCCGACGCGATCAACAGCCACGCTCTTCCGCAAGAGGAATCCAAGTAACACCCCCCGGTTGCACCTCGGCTCCGGCCTGGGGCGCACATCGTTCCCGGCATTCCTGCGAAGGAAACAGTTGCGCAAGCGCGCTCGGCTGCCCGCAGGCCGGTGCTGGACGTCAGACAGATCCCGCGGTTCCTGGGAAACTCCGGCGAGCCGGGCCGGCTGATGCGGCAGAGCAGCACATCGAGGAAGGCCGCATCGCCGGCGTCCGGGCCACCCCTCGGAAACCCTCCCGCGGGCCGGCGATGGCCCGCTCCCCAGCCCCCGGCGGGCATCGGATGGCCAAGTGGGCCGGTGGGCCCGACCCACGGGCACGCACCCGCCCTGAGCACCCCGGCCCAACGGCGCCCACGTCCACGGGGACCACTGCCTGCGCCCGCGCCCAAGCCCCCCACAGGCCCTCACTACTGACCTGATGGAAAGCGAGACCCCATGGCCACCACCCTCCCCGTCCTCGTCGTCGGCGCGACCGGCTCCCTCGGGGGCAAGGTCGTCGACGAGCTGCTCAAGCGCGGCAAGAACGTCCGCGCCCTGGTCCGGCCCACGACCGACGCGAGCAGGCTCGAACGCCGGGGTGTCGATATCGCCCGCGGCGACATGCTCGACGTCGACTCGCTCGTCGCCGCCATGAACGGCGCCGATGCCGTCATCACCACCGCCGCCGGCTACACCCGCGGAGGCAAGAACGCGAACGACATCGACACCGTCGGCAACGCCAACCTCGCCGAGGCCGCCCACCGCACCGGCATCCGACGGTTCGTCCTGACCAGCATCCTCACCAGCGACCAGACGCCCCACGTCCCGCACTTCTGGCACAAGAAGGTCGCCGAGGACAAGCTCGAACAGCTCGGCGTCCCGTTCGTCGCGCTGCGCCCGGGGGCGTTCCTCGACCAGATCGCGACCATGGCGGGCGACCCGATCGACAAGGGCCGCCTGATGTGGATCGGCAAGACCACCGTCCCGCTGACCTTCGTCCACACCTCTGATCTCGCCGCGTACCTGGCCGCCGCGGTCGACGCCGAGGCAGCCGACGGTGAGCGCATCGACATCGGCTGGGACCGTCCGGTCAGCATGCGCGAGATGGCCGACCTGATGGGCAGCCGGGCCGGAAAGAAGATCAAGATCTGGGCCGTCCCTTCACCCGTCGCCCGCGCCGCGGGAGCCGTCGCCGGCCGCTTCCTGCCCCTGGTCAAGGACATGGCCGCGATGTTCGGCTGGTTCGACAGCGGCCGCTACGTCGCCGACCCCCGCCGCCAGGAGCAGCTGTTCGGCCCCGTCCCCACAGCCGAGGAGGCCCTCGCCCGGTTCACCGACGAGCTGGTCAAGACGCAGCATCGCTGACGGCCCGCATCTGCGGACCGGACGGGCGAAGTGCTCGGTGTGCGGCGTGTGGCTCCCGTTCCATGTGTGCAGCCAGGCACAGACCATACGCCGCAGGCGCCGGGCGTGCGTGATCGCGCCGATCAGCGCAAACCTCGGGGCGCTGCTGCTGGCGGCCCTGATCCCGGATCTGGAGGCCGCCCCAACAGGCTGGCCTTCCAACGAGGTTCGGATCGCCGGCTTTTTCGTTGGCTGCTTCGCCACCGCCCCTGGCGCTGATCGCCGCATCCATGGCGGCGATCGAGGAAGACCAGGCCGTGGCAGCGGTGACTGGCTGAGTGCTTCGGCAGGTCTGCTCGGTCAGGCGTCGGTCTCGGCCTGAAGTTGCATGTCGGCCAGTTCGGCTTCGAGGTGGGCCATGGCCTCGCCGCCGGCCATGAGGTCGGTGATCTGCTCCCGGGTGCGCTCGCCCTTGCGGAAGTCGTCGGCCTTCCGGCCGCGGATGAGGACGGCGAAGTGGTCGCCGACCATCATGGCGTGGCGGACGTTGTGGGTGACGAGGATGACCGCGACGCCCTTGGCACGGGCCTGCATGATGATCCGCAGGACGTGGGCCGCCTCCTTGACGCCGAGGGCCGCGGTGGGCTCGTCGAGGATGAGGACGTTGGCGCCGAAGTAGACGGCACGGGCGATCGCCAGGGCCTGGCGCTCACCGCCGGACAGGCTGCCCACGAGGCGGCCGCCGTCGGTGACGCGGGTGATGCCGAGGGACTGCATCTCGCGTACGGCGATCTCACCGGCCAGCTTCTTGTCGAACAGCTTGAACGGGCCCCACCCCTTGGTGGGTTCGGCGCCGACGAAGAAGCATCGGCCGACGCCCATCAGCGGGAAGGTCCCGCCGAACTGGTGCACGGTGGCGACGCCCCGGGCGCTGGCGTCACGGGGGCTGTCGAAGACGACCGGCTTCCCGTTGACCTCGATCGTGCCGGCGGTCGGCTTGTGGAACCCGGAGAGGATCTTGATGAGGGTCGACTTGCCGGCGCCGTTGTCGCCGAGCAGGCACAGCACCTTCCCGGACTCCACCTCGAGGGAGATGTCCTGCAGCGCGTTGGTGCCGAGGAAGGACTTGTCGATGCCGGTCAGGCGCAGAAGGGGTGCGGTCATGGTCAGGCCTTCTTCACGGATCGGGGCTTGTAGGACAGGGCGAGCCGACGGAAGGTGTTGTTCATCAGGACCGCCGCGAGGATGAGGATGCCGAGGATCAGACTGGCCCAGTCGGAGTTCCAACCGGTGTAGTAGATGCCCTGGTTGACGATGGCGAACGTCAGCGTCCCCAGCCCGACGCCGACGACCGAGCCGTATCCGCCGGTCAGCAGTACGCCGCCGATGACCACGGCAATGATCGAGTTGAAGACGAAGGACTGGCCGTTGGCGACCTGGGCGCCGTTGTAGAGGATGGTCTGGATCACGCCGACCAGGGCGGCACCGAAGCCGCTGGCCATGTACAGGGCGATCTTCACCCGGGCGACCGGGATTCCGGTGGCGCGGGCGCTTTCCTTGTCGCCGCCGACGGCGAAGATCCAGTTGCCGTACTTCATCATCGTCAGCAGGACGGTGACGCAGACCGCGATGCCGAGCCACCAGAAGATCGCGACCTCGAACTGACCGCCGATCAGCTGGCCGAACAGCGACTTCGACAGCGGGTCGGGGTTGATGGGGACGCTGGTGGTGCCGGTCGTGACGCGGGACAGGCCGAGGGTGAGTCCGGCCAGACCGGACAGTGTGGCCAGCGTGACGATCAGTGAGTGAACGTTGGTGCGCGTGACGATGATCCCGTTGAGCAGGCCCGTCAGCAGCCCGAGCCCGAGCGCGCACACGATGCCGACGATCATCGGAGCGCCCCAGTGACCGGAGACGATGGCCAGCGTCATCGAGCTGCCCGCCAGCACCGAACCCACGGACACGTCGAGTTCACCGGCGATCATCAGCAGCCCGACGGGGATGGCGATGATGCCGAGCTCCGCCGCGATGTTCAGCCAGCTCGCCGCGCCCGCCGGGGCGAGGAACTTCTCGCCGCCGAAGACCGCGAAGAAGACGAAGACACTGATCGTTCCGATGAGCGCGCCGACCTCGGGACGATGGCGCAGTTGCCCCAAGGGGCTCTCGGACTGCTTCGGCGGGGCGACGGCGGGCTCTTTCCCGGCCGTCGTGTCGGTAAGTGAGGTTGTCATCGGGATGGTGTCACCTTCGTGGATCGGGATGTGGGGCGAGGCGCAAGGCTCATGGAGAGGTGCCGGGCCGGGCCCGGCACCTCTGGATCAGCGGACGCCGGCCTTGGCACCCGCGATCGCCGCGTCGACGTTGTCGGCGGTGACCAGGAGCGGGCCGGTCAGGATCGGGTTCTGTGGCGGGAGCACGCCGTAGGACAGGTACTGGTTGGCGATCGACACGACGTAGAAGCCCTGCAGGTACGGCTGTTGGTCGATGGCGAACAGCTGGGTGCCGGCCTTGATCCGGTCGAGCTGGCTCTGCGAGAGGTCGAACGTGCCCAGCTCGACCTTGTCGCCGACACCTGCCTGCTTGATCGCGGCGGCGGCGCTGTCGGCGTCCCCGACGCCGATCGTCACCACGGCGTCGATGCCGCTGTCCTTCAGCAGCGCGCCCTTGATGGCCTGAGTGACGGCGGACGGGTTGCCGAAGTTGGAGGAGGGCAGGGGGAGTTGCTTGGAAGCGGAGCCCTTGCTCGTGGCGCCGTCCTTGATGCCCTTGCAGCGGGCCTCCTGGTTGGCGGAGCCTGGCACGGTGTTGACGCACAGGATGTTCTCGGCGCCCTCTTCGGCGAATTTCGCGCCGCCTGCCTTGCCCGCCGCGTAGTCGTCCGACCCGATGTACTTCACGGCGCCGACCCGCTTGGCCGCGTCGATGCCGCCCGAGTTGTAGATGAACACCGGGATGCCCTTGGCAATGGCCCGCTTGATCGCGGAGTCCTGGTTCTCGGGCACCCAGTCCGGTACGAGGATCGCCGACGGATTCTGCGATATGGCGGTCAGTGTCAGCTTGGCGACGTCCGGGCCGAGGTTGTCGTAGTTCTGCGGACCGAGGTAGGTGACCTTGCCGCCCCCTGTCTTCACCAGTTTCGTCGCGTCCTCGACACCGCGCTTGACCGCGGAGAAGAACGGGTCGTCGGACTTGCCGCCGATGACGTAGATGTTGTTCTTGCCGTTGCTCTTCGTGCCGGACGTCGTTCCGTCCCCGGCCGTCGCCGTCGGCTGCCCCGATGTACCGTCAGTGGCCTTCCCGCTGGCGCACCCGGTCAGCGCGGCCGCCGTCACGGCAAGCAGGCTCACCAAGGTCAGGCCTCTTCTGGAGAGACGACGACCGGACGGCCGCCGGATCTGCGTGCGTTTCATGGGCTGGTTTTCTCCTTCAAGTGATGCCTGTTCAAGTGATGCCTGGCCGGGGGGCGTGAGCGGGCCAGGCATGTCCCGGGGTGTGGTGGCGCACGAGGGAAGGGATCGAACCGGCGTCGCGCCTTCGGGGGAGTGGCGGTCGTGGACGCGCGGCGATAAGGACTTGCGTGGGACCTGGGTACCGATGCCGTTGATCCGCCGTACCCGGTTCCCCGCGGGCGGGCCGGCGTCAGCGATCACCGGAACAGCTCGTCGCGGGGGTGTCCCGGCACCGGTCACGGCAAAGCCGGATGTGCTGAGTATGGGTTCTGCGAGCGTTTAAATCGCTTTAAGCGGTGCGCAGAGCATGCTTGCGTTTCGGGGACGTGTCAAGGGTCTGCTCACAAATGAACGCTGTGGCGCGAATCTTTTGCATAAAGGTGCAATAGACGCAAGCTCGCTGCCGGGTGAACGGGAGCCTGTGGTTCACGGCCTGCCGCTCCGTGCGCGGCGGCTCGACGGCGATCAGTGCGGTCGGCCCGTGGTCGACCGTATGACCAGCGAGGGAGCGAGTACGATCTCGCGAGCCGCCGTGCGTCCCTGGTCCAGGCGTTCGACGGCGGCGGTCACGGACTGCCGGGCCTGCTCCTCGGCGTTCTGGCTGACGGTGGTGAGACTGAAGCAGCCGAGCCGGGACAGGGGGTCGTCGTCGTAGCCGACGACGGAGACGGTGCCGGGGACGTCGACCCCGGCACCCCGCAGGACGGTGAGCAGCCCGATGGCGCTCCGGTCGTTGAACGCGACAACCGCCGTCGGCAGGTCGCCGCTGTCGAGAAGGCGACGTCCGGCCTTCTCGCCGGCCTCCTCGGTGAGGTCCCCGTGGAGGACCCTGATCTGCTCGTCGAGACCGTGACGGCGCATGGCGCCCCGGTAACCGCGGCGGCGGTCGGTGGCGATGACGCCCTTGCCGCCGTCGACGTACGCGATCGCGCGGTGGCCCAGGTCCACCAGGTGGTCGACGACCTGGCCGACCCCGTCGTCGTCGGCGCTGCGGACGACGTCGAGGTCGGCGCCGGTGATCCTGCGCCCCACCGAGATCACGGGCGCCCTGCGGTCGAGGTCGGCGAGGGCGGAGGCGGGAGCCACCGGGCCGAGCAGGATCAGGGCTTCGCAGCGGAAGGCCAGGAGAGTCTCGACGGCCGTGCTCTCGTCACGGGTCCGGGTCTGGGTGCTCAGGACCAGGTCGTAGCCGACGCCCTCGGCAGCCGTGTGGAGGTGCTCGACCAGCTCCGCCTGGAAGGCGCTGTGGACGTCGATCATGACGCCGAGCAGTCTGCTGCGCCTGCTGGCCAGGGCGCTGGCCGTGCGGTCGGGACGGTAGCCCAGTTCGGCGGCCGCCTTCAGGACGCGCTGCCGGGTGCGCTCACTGGGGCCGGGAATGTTGCGCAGCACCAGCGACACCGAGGCCGTCGACAGACCGACGCGCGCGGCGACGTCCTCCAGCCGGGGACGCGCGGTCGCCCCGTTGCCGCCCGCGGGAGTGGCGGAGCCGGGCTCATCCACACGACCTCCCAGGGATCTGCGGCAACAGCCTTGACATCTACCAGTGACGCGCCTGATAGTACCAGGGCTTAAAGCGCTTTAGGCGGCGTGCTGACCAGCCAAGCCGCCATAGAGCCCGGGCGGCGGGGCGGGGCCCAGCGCTTGGTCGGCTCGCTCCCCGCCGGGGAGCGGCCCCGTTCCTGATCCTCACGGCTTCTGGTGCCCCGGCAGGCAATGTTCGCCCGTCGCGACGCCCGGCACCGCCTTCTCGCCGCACGGGACGAAAGCCCGAGTGCATCCACGACTGAAGCCAAGACATCCAGTACGGGGACGTCCGGCCGGCACGCCGAGAGCACGCTCCCCGACGACGCCGCTCCTTGACGGGCGAACGCCGCCTGCCAGGGCACCAGCGCCGGCGCCCCGCGCCGGAGAGGAATCATCATGAGCACACCACCGATCAGGGTGGCGGTCATCGGAGCCGGAATGGCAGGCCGAGCCCACCTCAACGGCTACCGGCAGGCCGCCACCCTGTACGGCGCCGGACTGCCCGAGGTCCGCCTGGCCGCCGTCGCCGACGCCCACGCGCCCTTCGCCCGGGAAGCCGCCCGCCGTTACGGTTACGAGCGGGCCGAGACCGACTGGCGGGCGATCGTCGAGGCCGACGACGTCGACGCGGTCAGCGTCGTGGTCGCCAATTATCTGCACCGCGAGATCGTCGAGGCGCTGCTGGCGGCCGGCAAGCACGTGCTGTGCGAGAAGCCGCTCGCACCGTCCGTGGCCGACGCCGAGGCCATGGTGAAGGCCGCCGAGAACACCGGCCTGGTGGCCGCGACCGGCTTCACCTTTCGCCGTTCCCCGGCCGTCAACGCCATCCGGCAGCAGGTGCGGGAGGGCTCGCTCGGCCCCGTCCGGCACTTCAACGGACACTACTGGTGCGACTACGGCCACAACCCCGACGCCCCCATCAGCTGGCGCTACCGCGGCGGGCCCGGTTGCGGCGCGCTGTCCGACATCGGCAGCCACCTCATCGATCTCGGCGAGTACTTCTGCGGGCCGGTGCACAGCGTCCAGGGCGCGGTGCTGTCCACACAGGTACCCGACCGGCCGACGCCCCTTGGCGCCGCCGTGGGGCACTCGGCGGACGTGCGGGTGAGCCAGGAGCGGCTGCCCGTGGAGAACGAGGACGTCGCCACCTTCACCGCGACGTTCGCCTCCGGCGCCGTCGGTACCTTCTCCGTCTCGCGCATCGCGCGGGGGCTGGCCAACTCCCTTGGTTTTGAGGTGTTCGCGAAGGACGGCACGGCAACCTTCGAACTGTCGCGTCCGGCGGAGTTCACCATCGCCGACGCAGCGGCCTCGGACCCCGTGGACGGCTACCGGCGAGTGGTGATCGGCCCCGGCCACCCGTACATCGCCGGTGGCCTGCCCATGGACTTCGCCGGCGTCGGCCACGGCCAGCACGAGTTCTTCGTCTGGCAGGCCCGCGCCTTCCTGGAGCAGATCGCCGGCCTGGACCGCCTGCCCCCGTGCCCCACGCTCGCCGACGGACTGCACAACCTGCGCGTCATCGACGCGATCGTCGCCTCCGCCGATGCCGACGGCAGGGCGGTCACCGTCGAGTGAGCGGCACGGGGTCTTGACGGACGGCCCGCGCAACCTCGCGGCAACAACCTATTGACATGACATTCAGACGACGTCATCGTACTCGGCTAGAGCGGCTGTTTAAAGCGCTTCAATTTTCGCTTGTTCCTCTCCATCGCCATCCATCTCGGATCTCCGGAGCGAAGGGAAAACCAGCTGTGATGCCGTTCGAAGTGCTGACCATGGGCCGTGCCGGAATGGATGTGTATCCGCTCCGGACGGGTGTGGGGCTGGCCAAGGTCACCTCGTTCGGCACGTGCCTGGGCGGCAGCCCGACGAACGTCGCCGTGGCCGCCGCCCGGTACGGGAGCACCGCTGCCGTGATCACCAAGACGGGCCGGGACCCGCTCGGGGACTTCGTCCGAACGGCCCTGCAGGGCTACGGCGTCGGCAGCCGCTTCGTCGGTACGTCGGACATCGCGCCGACGCCGGTGACGTTCTGCGAGATCTTCCCGCCGGACGACTTCGGCGACGCTCGCAGCCCTGGAGCACCGGGCGAAGGCCGGGACGACCGTCCTCGACCTGGACTGGCGGCCGCGGCCTTCGCTGTACGTCCCCGAGACACGCGGCCGCACGATCGAGCAGCTGGAGCACGAACTCAAGGCCCGCTCTCCTGAACACCCCGTGTTCCCCTGGCGGATGGCGCCGGGGGCCTGGAAAGGACTTCCCCATGACTGTGCGCGTAGGGGTGATCGGGGCCGGCTGGATCGGCCAGGATCACATCCGCCGGCTCACCGACACCGTGACCGGTGCCGAGGTCACCGCGGTCACCGACATCGACTCCACGCGGGCCGAGGAGGCGGCGGCCGGAGCCGGCGCCCGGGTGTGCGCCGACGGCGCCGAGCTGATCGCGGCGGACGATGTCGACGCGGTGCTCGTCACCTCCTGGGGCCCCACCCACGCCGAGCACGTCCTGAACGCCGTCGCGGCCGGTAAGCCCGTGTTCTGCGAGAAGCCCCTCGCCACCACCGTCGAGGACTGTCTGCGGATCATCGAGGCCGAGTCGGCGCACGGCCGCCGTCTCGTCCAGGTCGGATTCATGCGCCGTTACGACGCGGGCTACCGGCAGATGAAGCAGGTCATCGACTCCGGCCGCGTCGGCGAGCCGCTGGTGGTGCACTGCGCCCACCGCAACCCCTCGGTGCCGGAGTCGTACATCTCCGAGATGGCCGCGCTCGACTCGGCCGTGCACGAGATCGACGCACTGCGGTGGCTGCTCGACGACGAGATCGTCTCCACCCAGGTCGTCGTGCCGCGCTCCACCCGGAAGCGGTTCGCGCACCTGAAGGACCCGCAGATCATGCTCTTCGAGACGGCCAAGGGCATCCGCATCGATCTGGAGATGTTCGTCAACTGCCGGTACGGCTACGACATCCAGTGCGAGATCGTCGCCGAGGAGGGCCTCGTACGGCTGCCGGACCCGGCCTCGGTCGCCGTGCGTACGGCGGGCCGGCACAGCACGGAGATCCTCCAGGCGTGGGTGGGCCGGTTCGCGGACGCCTTCGACACCGAGTTCCGCGCGTGGATCGCCACGGTCGAGGCCGGCACCGAACCCACCGGCCCGTCCGCCTGGGACGGCTACGCGGCGACCGTCATCTCCAACGCCACCGTCGAGTCCCTGACATCGGACCGCATCGTCGCCACCGGCATGAAGCCCCGACCCGCCTTCTACAGCGGCGTCGCCGTGGACGTTCAGCCCGCCGCCTGACCACTCGTACAGAAGGACATCGACACATGGCTCTCAAGCTCGGCGCCTACACCGCCTGCCTCCACGACCGCACCCTCACCGAGGCCCTCGACATCCTCAAGGAGAACGGCCTGACCTCGGTGGAGGTCAACACGGGCGGCTTCCTCCCCTCCCCGCACTGCCCGGTCGACCTGCTGCTGTCCTCGGCCTCCGCCCGCGAGGAGTACCTGGCGGCCTTCGCCGACCGCGGCATGGAACTGACCGGCCTCAACTGCAATGGCAACCCGCTCAACCCGCTCCCCGGGGTGGGCCCGAAGCACGCCGACGACCTGCGCCGCACCATCCGTCTGGCGGGCCTGCTCGGTGTCAAGCACATAGTGACCATGTCCGGCACCCCGGGCTCCGACCCCGACGCCAAGTACCCCTCCTGGGTCGTCAATCCCTGGGACGGCGTCTACATGGACGTCCTGGACTACCAGTGGGGCATGGCCGTCGAGTTCTGGAAGGAGATCGACGAGCTGGCCCGGGAGAACGACGTCCGGGTCGCCATCGAAATGCACCCGCACAACCTCGTCTTCTCACCGGTCACGCTGAAGCGCCTGGTCGACGCCGGCGCCCTGACGAACATCGGCGCCGAGATGGACCCCTCACACCTGATGTGGCAGGGCATGGACGTCATCGAGTCGATCAAGTGGCTGGGTGGGCTGGTGTTCCACGCCGCAGCGAAGGACGCGACACTCTGCCCCGGCGCCGATATCCGCGGCGTCCTGGACACCTCGTTCACCCGCGTCCCGGCCGACGCCCCGGGCAAGGTGCCCACCGGCTACGGCTTCTGGTGCAACGCCTGGCCGGAGAACCCGGCGTGGAAGTTCGTCGCCGTGGGCCTCGGCAACGACGTGCCGTTCTGGACCGAGTTCCTGCGCGCCCTCGCCGAGATCGACCCGGACATGGCGGTGAACATCGAGCACGAGGACGCCGCCTACTCCCAGACCGAGGGACTGGCCCTGGCCGCCAAGAATCTGAACAGCGCCGCGGCCGCTCTCTGACCTGCCCCCCTTGTCGAAGGACAGCAATGAAGCTCGCCCTTGATCCACAGATGTTCTACTCGACACACTCGGTGCTGGAGCTGCCCGACGTGGTGGCGCGTGCCGGCTACTCCTGGATGGAGCTCTCACCCAAGGACGACTTCATCCCCTTCTTCCGCCACCCGCGCGCCGACGACGCCACCGTGGCCCAGCTGCGCAAGCGCGCCGCCGATGCCGGGATCGGCATCGCCTCGGTGCTGCCGGTGCTGCGCTGGTCCGGCCCGGGGGAGGAGGAGCGGCAGGCCGCGGTACGCGCGTGGAAGCGGGCCATCCAGATCACCGTCGACCTCGGGGTCAACACGATGAACTCCGAGTTCAACGGACGCCCCGAAGACGCCGAGTTCGCCGAGAGCCAGTTCCTGCGCTCCCTGGAGGAGCTGATCCCCGTGTTCGAGCGCGAGGGCGTCAAGCTGGTGCTCGAACCGCATCCGGACGACTTCATCGAGGACGGCCACGCCGCAGTGAACATGGTGCGTGGCCTCAACCGGGACTGGATCTCGTTCCTCTACTGCACCCCGCACACCTTCCACCAGGGCAACGACGCCACCGGCATCATCACCGCCGCGGCCGAGAAGGTCACCTACGTGCACCTCGCCGACACCCTGGACCACAGCGCGTCGGGCGGGCTGCGCTACATCGTCAACCCGCCCGGTTCGACCGCGCGCGTGCACCAGCACGCCGAGATGGGCCGAGGAGAGGTCGACTTCGACGAGGTCTTCGCGGCACTCGCCTCAGTGGGCTTCGACGGGGTCGTCTCCTCCTGCGTGTTCGGCTGGGCGGAGCACGCGGAGGACATCAGCGTCCGCCAGCGCGAGAAGGCCACGGCCCTCGTCGACAAGCACTTCGGCGCGGGCACGCTCGGCTCCCGGCGCTGAAACCCTTTCAACGTGGGGGTGGCTGGGTGAGAGCGCCGCTCCGGGTGCGGCCTGCGGATCGGCATCCGGCCGCGACCGCGGCCGGAGTGGCCGCCGCCGTCTGGTTCGACGCTCTGACGCAGCCGGCGGGTGGCCCGCACCGCCGTCCCGACCTCTGTGATCGGCACGGCGCCTGCCGGGGCCACGGCGACCGGTGGCCGGGCTGCCCGGACCGGTCGTGGGCGCGGCGGGACTGGTCATGTTCGCCACGGTCGCCGCCGTCGGCATCAGCACACTGCGGAAGGTCGAGTTCGAGGGAACGCACAACCTGCTGATCGTCGCCGTGTCGATCGGCGTGGGCATGGCACCCGACGTGGCCCCGGACCTCTACTCCCGTTTCCCGGACGGTGTGCGCATCGTGCTGGGCTCACCGGTGACGAGCGCGACCCTGATCGCGTTCGGGCTGAACCTGGCCTTCAACCGGACCCGCCCGGCACGCACGGTGGATGACGAGGCGGAGGCGGAGGCGGAGAAGCAGACTGGGCCGACGTCCACCACCACCCCAGCGGAATACGTCCCATGACGCGGGTGCCGGGGCGATCGCGCACTTGACCAGCGCGGGCTCGGGTCGGCGGGGTGCTGGTCTTCGGTGCCGGGGCGTTCCGGCCCGCGAGGACGCGGTCGCGGTCGCGGTCGCCGAGGCCATGCCGGCGGTGCGGAACGTGGAGCTGTGGCCGCGGCACCGGGCCTCCCGGACGAGCCGGCCGGCTTTCCCTGGGCAGGGCTGATGGTGGATCCCGGCACGCCGTGGAGGACCCGCCCCCCTCGAAGCGGTCCCGGCACGGCGGAAACTTTCGGGTATGGCCCAAGGGTCGACAGCAGACATCCCATGACTCGACGCTTTGCTTTATGGATCGCAGACATTTCCTCGCACTGTCCACCACAGCCGGAGCGAGCGCTGCGGCTCTCATGCCGTCCGGAGGCGCGTATGCCGCTGAAGGAGCCGACGCCGACCGGACGTCGTCTCAGGGCGCTGCGGCAGCAGGCCCGCGCCCGGGTGAGTTCGTGCTCTGGTATCCCCGGCCGGCCTCCGAGTGGCTGGAGGCACTGCCCCTCGGCAACGGGCGACTCGGCGCCATGGTCTTCGGCGGTACGGACGCCGAATTACTCCAGCTCAACGAGGACACGGTGTGGGCCGGTGGTCCCTATGAGCCGGCGAACCCCAAGGCCCTGGCCGCCCTTCCCGAGATCCGCAGGCGCGTCTTCGCCGGAGAGTGGAGCGCCGCCCAGTCCCTCATCGATTCGGACTTTCTCGGCATCCCCAAGGGCGAGTTGATGTACCAGCCGGTCGGCAACCTGCGGCTGGCCTTCACCGCCGAGGGCGAGGCAGAGGACTATCGGCGCACGCTCGACCTCGACTCGGCGGTCACCTCCGTCCGGTATCGGCGGAACGGGGTGACGTATCGCCGCGAGACCTTCGCCAGCCACCCGGACCAGGTGATCGTCGTTCGGCTGACGGCCGACGCTCCGGGGGCCCTCTCCTTCACGGCCGCCTTGGACAGCCCTCAGACCGTAACCGCGTCATCACCCGACCGGATCACCATCGCGATCGACGGAACGACGGAAACCCGTGAGGGAATCAAGGGACGGGTACGGTTCCGGGCCCTGACCCGCGCCCACGCCGAGGGCGGGACCGTCACCAGCGACAACGGGACCCTCACCATCACCGGAGCCGACGCCGTCACCCTGCTGATCTCGATCGGCACCAGCTACACCAACTACCAGGACCCGACGGGCGACCACATCGCCAGGGCCACCACCGCGCTCAACGCCGCGTCGGGCGTCCCGTATGCCCGGTTGCTGAGACGTCACGTCGCCGATTACCAGAAGCTGTTCCGGCGGGTGGAGCTCGACTTCGGCAGGACCGATGCCGCGACGCTGCCCACCGACGAACGCGTGACGAGATTCGCCACCGCCGCCGACCCCCACCTGGTGGCCCTGCACTTCCAGTACGGGCGCTATCTGCTGATCTCCTCGTCGCGGCCCGGCACCCAGCCCGCCAATCTCCAAGGCATCTGGAACGACTCGCTCAGTCCGCCATGGGACTCGAAGTACACGATCAACATCAACACGGAGATGAACTACTGGCCCGCACCCGTCACCAACCTCATGGAGTGCTGGGAGCCGGTCTTCGACATGCTCGGGGACCTGGCCGATGCCGGTGCGAGAACCGCCGAGGTGCAATACGGAGCCCGCGGCTGGGTCACCCATCACAACACCGACGCATGGCGCGGCACAGCCCCTGTGGACGGCGCGTTCTGGGGCATGTGGCAAACCGGGGGAGCCTGGCTGTCGACCGGCATCTGGGAGCACTACCTCTTCACCGGCGACAAGCAGGCGTTGCGACGCCGCTATCCGGTACTGCGCGGCGCGGTGCGGTTCTTCCTCGACACCCTGGTCACCGATCCGGGAACCGGGCACCTCGTCACCTGCCCCGCGGTCTCCCCGGAGAACGCCCACCACCCGGACGTGTCCGTGTGCGCCGGGCCGACCATGGACAACCAGATCCTGCGCGACCTCTTCGACGGATTCGTCAAGGCATCGCAGTTGCTCGACGAGGACCGTGCCATGCGGAACGCGGTCCGGACCGCACGCGGGAAGCTGCCGCCCATGAAAGTCGGTGCCCAGGGGCAGTTGCAGGAGTGGTCGGAGGACTGGGACGCCACCGCGCCCGAGCAGGAGCATCGGCACGTCTCCCACCTGTACGGTCTGCACCCCAGCAACCAGATCACCAAACGGGACACCCCCGACCTGTTCGCAGCGGCCCTCAAGTCGCTGGAGCAGCGCGGAGACGCCGGTACCGGATGGTCGCTCGCCTGGAAGATCAACTTCTGGGCGCGGCTGGAGGACGGCACACGCTCCTACAAGCTGCTGGCCGATCTCCTCACGCCCGAGCGCACCGCGCCGAACCTCTTCGATCTGCATCCGCCGTTCCAGATCGACGGCAACTTCGGCGCGACCGCGGGCGTTGCGGAGTGGCTGCTGCAGTCCCACGCCGGTGAGCTGCATCTGCTGCCCGCGCTGCCCCCGGCGTTGGCGAACGGACGGGTGCGCGGTCTGCTCGCGCGCGGCGGCTTCGAGGTGGACCTGGAGTGGCGCGAGGGCGCCTTGGCGGGTGGCGAGTTGCGTTCCCGCTCGGGCAACCGGGTGCTCGTGCGGTCCGCGACCCGGTTGAAGGTGACCGCGCACGGGCGCCCCGTCCGGGTACGGCACCCGCAGCCAGGAGTGCTCGAATTCGAGACCCGGGCCGAGGCGAGGTACCGCCTGACGGCTACTGGTTCGCCAACTTCCCCATGAGCCTTTCAGTACGGCCACCGAGCAGGGGCGCGGACAGGATGCGCACCGCACGGAGCCGTGTTGGTCCCGGCGACCCGGCCCGCTGGGCCTGGGGCGGCGACAGCCCCTGAACACACCAGCACCCGGCAGCCCAGGCGTAGTGCCGTACCTGGACCCGACCAACGAGACGCACGTCAGTAGGCCGGGCCTGGTCCGAGGAACTGCGCACCGGGCCGCCGCGCCAGAACCGCCCTCGAATCTGTTCCTGAACCTCATCACCGCATGGCAGGACCCGTTCCAGTCGCTACGAGCGGAGTTGTGATGACCCGGTGTGTTCAGCGCACGCCCATGAGGCGGTCCAGCGACGGTGCCAGAACCGGGGTGAGCGCCGCGGCGAAGGCTTCTGAGAGGTGGCTGTCGTCGCGGTAGACGGCGGTGTCGGCGACGACTACGGGGCAGTTGCCGGTGCGGGGGGCGCAGAGCCAGGGGGTGGGGTCGATGACTGTGGTGGCCGTTGTGGATGCGGCGGTGCGGACAGCCGCACCGCGGGTCGCGTCGGGGGCCGCGTCCGGCAAGCGGCGCGCGCAGGCGCGCAGTTGCAGGGAGTTCCTGGCGGCGCAGTCGATCGGGTCGCCCTTGGGCCATGGGGTGTCGAGCACGGCGGCGACCCGGGCGCCGGAGGTGCCCAGGTCACGGAAGGTGTTCTCGAAGCCGGTGGTCCACTGGTGGAGGGGGTCGGCGGTGGGCCGCGCCGGGTCGCCGGCGTCCGAGGAGGAGACGACGACCAGGTCGGGGCGCAGTGTCTTGATCCTTGCGATGGTGTTGGAGCGCCAGGTGTCGCAGGCGGTGTAGGGCTTGTGGTCGCTGATGATGGTCACGTCGGCGACCTTGCAGGAGGCCTTCGTCAAAGAGACCACCTTCCAGCCGCGTGTGGTCGCGAGCCGTTGCAGGGGCGGGAACCACTGGGCCGCGTGGGAGTCGCCGAAGAGGACGATCGTGCGGGAGGACGACCGGTCGCCGTAGACGCAGGGGCGGGCGCGGGTGGCGGCGTGGTCGAGGTGGCAGCCGTCCCGGTAGACCGCGGAGCTGGAGGACTTCACCTTCGGCAGGGGCGGGGCGAGGTTGCTGGGCAGGGCGGTGGGAGACGTCGTCAGGAGTGCGGCGAGACGGGCCCGCGGGGCCGGTGCGTCGGAAAGAGCCCGTGCCAGCGCGGGCGCGGGGCCGCCCACCTCGATCGTCGGCGGGACCGCCGTCGCCGTCAGGGACAGCGCCGAGACGCCCGCGGACAGCGCGGCCCCGAACACCAGGGCTCGGCGGGGACGCCTGCGGAGGGCCCGGTGGAAGCGGACCGGGTTCTCCACGAGGCGCAGGGTCAGCCACGCCAGGCCCAGCGCCGCCGCTGACAGCCCGAGCGCGAGCGGCACGTCGGCCGTGCCGTCGGCGCGGCCCAGCGCCGCCGGGGCGATGACCAGCAGCGGCCAGTGCCACAGGTACCAGCCGTACGAGAGTCCGCCGAGCCACACGAGCGGTCGCCGCCCCAGCAGCCACCCGGCGCCGTGCGAGGTGGGAGCGCAGCCGCCGGCCAGCACGAGCGCGGTGCCGGCGACCGGCAGGAGGGCGTGGTGGCCGGGGAAGGGCGTCTCGTCGTCGAACCAGAGCGCCGCCAGCGTGACGCAGGCCAAGCCGAGCCAGGTCAGCGGGGCCGCGAGGGCGGCGGGCAGCCGTTCCAGCCGGCCGGTGGCCAGAGCCAGGAGCGCACCGGCGCCCAGTTCCCATGCCCGGGTGAGGGAGCCGAAGTACGCCCAGGGCGCCGAGGAGTTCGTCACGACAACGCCCGCCGCGAACGACCCCAGGCACAGCACCCCGAGCAGCACCGCGACCAGTCGGCGCCGGCCGCGGGCGACCCGCCAGGTGAGCAGCAGGAGCAGGGGCCACACCAGGTAGAACTGCTCCTCCACGGCGAGCGACCAGAAGTGCTGGAACGGTGACGGCGGGCTGTTCTGGGCGAGATATTCCGTACCGGCCGCCGCCAGCCGGAAGTTGACCAGGTACAGCGCGCCGGCGAGGGCGTCGCCCGCGTACTCGGCGAGCCGCGCTTTCGACAGGAACAGCCAGGCGGCGCCCAGTGTGACGGCGATGACGAGGGACGACGCGGGAAGCAACCGCAGTGCCCGGCGGGCGTAGAAGGAACGGACCGACACCCGGCCGGTGGCGGCGAGTTCGCGCAGCAGCAGCGACGTGATGAGGAAGCCGGACATCACGAAGAAGACGTCGACACCGATGTAACCGCCGCTGAACTGGGACACGCCGGCGTGGGAGAGCACCACCAGCCCGACGGCCACCGCACGCAGCCCTTGGATGTCGAGCCGCAGGGCGTGGCCTCGGAGCGGTGCGGATCTGCCGCTCGCCGGGACGGTACGTTTCTCGGCGGAGGTGATGGTCGGCATCACGGAGTGACTCCTCGGGGCGTCTGGCGTGCTTCAGCCACGAAGACCTGTCCGGCCGCCATACGGGGTTCCACTGTTGTCGCCCCACTTCGCCTCACGCGTGAACGTTCAACCGCGGGAAACCGTGGGTTCACCCCTATTCAGCCCGGTGAAAACAAGCGTTGAGCTCTTTGAGGGTTGCCGCTCCAGGGTGCGGACCGCAGCAGTCGCGTCCGCCATCGCCTACGGCGCCGCCCACCCCACCGGAGTCTGTCGCAGCGACACGCGTTAGCGGCTACCGAGCCCCGTCGATCACTCCACGTGCGGTCGATACAGCCGCTTCGGGCTCGTCCGGCACGGCCACCGCCTCTGCCGTGGTCCGAGCGGTCGCGGTTCCGGAAGGTTCGCTTCCCCTCGTGCCCGGTTTCGCCGTGGCCTCCTGTCCCCGCTCGATCATGCCCAGCGCCACCCCGACGATGATGATCACGCCGCCCGTCACCTGGGCGAGCCGGATCGACTCCCCGTTGATCACAACGGCGCCGATGACGCCGAAGACCGGTACCAGGTTGAGGATGTTGACCGCGACGCTCGACGCCATCCTGCGCAGGCCGTAGTTGTAGAGCAGGAAGCCGCCGACCGAGCAGGCAACGGCCAGGTAGACCAGCAGCGATGAAGCGGTCGCGTCCGGCATCCGCCAGTCGTCGGCCTCCAGCAGGGAGGCGAGCAGGAAGCCGGCCGCGCCCGCAAGGGTCTGGTAGTAGGTGACGCTCGCGGCGTCCTGGCCGGCGCTCGCGCGCTTGCCGAGCACGTTGTAGCCGGCCCAGGCCAGCCCGCCGATCAGCAGCAGGATGTCCCCCAGCCAGCGCGAACTGCCGCCTACCTCGGCCCCGTTGCGCACGACGAGGAAGGCGCCGACGGTGGCCAGCAGCACGCCCGTCACACGTGGCAGCGGCATCCGGGTGCGGAAGACGACCAGTTCCACCAGCATCGTCATCAGCGGGTACGTGGCCACGATCAGCGACGCGTCGGATGCCGTGGACAGGTCGACGCCGACGTTCTCAAGGATGAAGTACACGGTGATGCCGAGGAACCCGCTCAGGTAGAGCTGCCGCCGCTGCCGGGGGCCCGGGCGGGCCGGGCGGTGCCTGCTCAGCCGTACCATCACGCCCAGGAGTAACGCCGCGAGGGTGAACCTGATGGCGCCGATACTGAGCGGGCCGACATCCTCCAGCACCTGCTTGGTCACCGCGTACGAACTGCTCCAGAACAGCGCGGCCGCCATGACCGCACACACCGCCCACACCGTGGGTCCTCGTTTGCGCATGGCAAGTCGCCCCTCTCCGCTACCCATTGCCGCCTACCGCGCTGCGACCGAACAAACATCGGTCAACTAGGCTGGAGGTTAACAAGATCATCGAAGGTGATGCGAAGAGTCCGAATTACCTTCGGAATCCGGCGGAGTGAGGCAAGCGTGGACGAACTAGATTCGGCGTTGGTGCGGATGCTCCAGGAGGACGGTCGGCGCACCAACCGGGACATGGCCCAGGAACTCGGTATCGCCCCGTCCACGTGTCTGGAGCGAATCCGATCGCTGCGAAGAAGCGGCATCCTGACGGGATTTCATGCGGAGGCAGACCTCGCGGCGATCGGCCGCGGGTTGCAGGCGGTGATCGCCGTACGGGTCCGCCCGCCGACACGTGCGGTGATCGAGGCCTTCCAGACCTTCTTGGAGGGGATGCCCGAGGTCATCTCGATCTTCGTCCTCACCGGGAACGACGACTTCCTCGTGCACGTCGCCGTCCGGGACACCGACCATCTGCACGCGGTGGTCCTGGAGAAGCTGGCGAAGCGCCCGGAACTCGCCGACGTACGGACGTCGGTGGTGTACGGGCACATGCGCAAGAAGGTCATCGGTCCGGCTTGACACCAGCGCGCGGCCCACGCTCGCGGCGGGCCACCGGGCCACCGCACGAGCAGCACCATGGTGCACAAGGCTACTCAGGGGCCGTGGCCTCGTCTGCTGTCAGAGCGAGTACGCCGAGAAGCGTGCTGTGGCGGGTATCCGCCAATTCTCGCGCTCAGTCACAACCGGTTCTCCATCCGAAGAACGCGGCCAACGGGGCGACTGACGGAGCGTCGGCGATCGTGCCGTCTGAGGTCCCTGCCGGAGACAACCCCGGATGCAACCGCGCACGATCCGCCTTGCTGTCCACCGTCGTGTCAGGGAGTGCCTCCGCCTACTTCTTCGCCCGGCTCACCCGTATGCAGCCCCAGGTGCCTGCCGCGACGATCAGCGCTGCCAGGCCGCCGATGATCCCTTTGTACGCGCCGGGGTCCAGGTCCACTTCCGTGTCCTCGAACGGACCAGCTGCTCCCTTGGGGTCGTACAGCACGCGCAGTCTGTCGCCCGGCTCAACCAGTTTCGGGTCGCAGCCGTCCGTCATCTGAGGTGAGATCTCCCGGCCGTCGCGGGTGCGGAGCGTGCACTTGTCGGTCTTGCCGTTGTCGACGTCGACCACGACGGCCTCGGTCCAGCGGCCCCTCTTCTCCAGGCCACGCTCTTCCCCGGCCTCTCGGGTGATGACTGCCAGCACGACTGCCGCGGTGAGGGCAACGGTGAGCGCCCCGATGGCCAGTTTCGGCGGCTTCTTGTGGGTGACGTGGCGGAGCAGGAGGGCCGGCACCAGGACGAGCGCCAGGGGTATCGCCAAGGCGGAGGTGATGAAGGCCGGGCCGCGCAGGAAGCCCGGCAGGGGCACCACCGGAGCGAACCACATCAGGGCCACCGAGGCCGCCACACACCCGCTGTTGAACAGAAACCAGTGCATCGGGCCCGTACGGCGCGGGCGTCGGGGAGGAGTGTTCCCGGCCGGCTGGGCCGCTCGGTCGGCTCCTGCCGCGGGCCCGCGGACGTCCCTGTCCGTTGCCATGCGCTCCCTTTCGGTCTACGTCGGCCTGTTGACGGATGAGCGTACGGGGCGCGGAATACAGCTCCTGACCGAGCCTCCCGGCAGCGGGGGAGGGGGGTGCCCAGGGGCGCCTGGACCTCGGTGGCGGTGGCGGTGGCGGCTGGCGAGGCTGGAGGGCATGGACAGCGCCATGAAGACACGGCAGCGGCGGAGCCGGGTGAGGGGCCTACGGAAGGGTGAGGGCCCTACGGAAGAGGGATGGCCACCACCTTGAATTGGGCGGCCGGGTTGCCGACGTTGGAGTTGTTCTCGCCGAAGTTGGCGTCGACCACGTACAGGCGGCAGCCGAACGTCTTGGCCGCGCTCGGCCATGCGGCGCCCGGCACCTTGGTCGTGCCGAGGACTCGTGCGTGGGTCAGTGACCGCGAGAGCTTGATCTCGGCCACGCCCTTGGGGTCGGCGACATACAGACTCCGCCCGATCAGTTGCAGACCGTCGGCCGCGTCCGTGGTGCCGTCGAGGGTGATCCGCCGGGCGTCGGCTGAGCTGCCGGAGGTGTCGGTCGGCACGAGGTAGAAGGCCGAATGCCCGTCTGTGCCCTGGGACTGGCCCACGATCAGGTGCTTGCCGTCGGGGGTGGCGTCGATGCCGTTGGCGTTGAAGCCGGTGCTGGTGGGGGCCCAGTCGCCGCCCAGCGTGACCTTCCGCCCCGTACCGATCTTGCCGCCCGGCCCGATCGGCACCCGGATGAGGGCCGGGCGGAGGCTGTCGGTGAGCCAGGCCGCGTCGCGGGTCGCGGTCACGTCGTTGAGGTACGCGGCGTCGGGGACCGTGACGTCGGCCAGCAGCGCGCCGGTCTTCGTGTCGTAGACCCGGAAGCTGGTGATGACGCCGGGGACCAGGCCGCCGCCACCGCCGGTCACCCACAGTCGGCCGAATCGGTCGATGTCCATGCCGGAGGCCATCCGGTGGGGGCCGGGTGACGGGGCGAACTGCTTGGCCACGCCGGTCTTCAAGTCGATGCGCTCGATGGAGCCGTCGACCAGCGACCCGGTGTAGGCCATCCCCTTGGCCTGGTCGATGGCGATGTTCTCGGGGGAGAACCCGTTCGGCAGTCGCATCACCTGGGGGAACGGATGGGCCGGGTCCACGGCGGGGACCGGCCTGGCAGCGTCCGCTGCGGGGACTTGCCCGGCCGATGCCGGAGCGGCGGACAGACCGGCGATCACCAGCGTGGTCAGAACGGGGGCCAGGACTCGCGGTATGGAGCTCCGTCGCATGCTTCCCAGGGGATTCCTCTCCGAGCCGGACGGCTCGGTGTGCGATGTGGCGGCCCGCACACTGCGGCGGTTGGTCTGGTTGGTCATTACAGCTCTCCGTAGGGTGTCAGCGCGGCCCGTAAAGGGCCGGGTGTGGCTGGTGGTTCTTGGCCGGTCGTGGCGCGCGGAGACTGGCCGTCCGGCTCTCCGGGGCGCCCCAGCGCCGGGTGGGTCTTGCCAGGCGGGCCCGCCCTTGGTGGCGCTGAGGTCGTCGTCGGAGTCTGGGTGCAGCGCCTCCCGGATGAGTTGCTCGGCGGTGAACGGGCCGTAGGAGCCGCCACCCGGACGGGCGGTGTCGATGAAGGTGACGCCCCGTTCGTACGGGTGGAGATGGTTCAGCCGATGCTGAGAAAGCGGCGTCACGGGGTTCCAAGGTGGGTGTAGTCGGGAGTGCGGCATCCCCCACGCCCCCGCTCTGAGCTGAGCAGCCGCTGTCGACGACTCGGCGGTAGCGGTGGTCAGCGGGTCTGCTGGAGCTTGTCCAGGATCTCGGCGGCGGTCGCCGTCTCGCCGAGGCGGGGGAAGACGTTCTGGATGCTGTTGCGGTGTGCGTCCGGGTTCATGTCGGTCATCGCGTCGGTGGCGAGCACCACGTTGTAGCCGTGCTCGTGCGCGGCCCGGGCGGAGGATTCCACCCCGATGCTGGTGGCGACGCCCGCCAGCACGACCTGGGTGACGCCGGCCTTCTGCAGGTCGTCATGCAGGGTGGTGCCGCCGAACGCGCTCCACCGCTGCCTCAGGACGCGGATGTCCCCCCGCTGCGGGGCGAGTTCGTCGACCGGGTCGGCCCAGTCCGGCTGCGGCGTGAAGTCCGCGGGCCCGCTGACGTCGGTGCGTCCGGGAGCGTCGCCCAGGATGCTGACCAACGCCACGGGCAGACCGCGGGAGCGGAAGGCGGCGGCCAGTCCGGCGGCGTGCTGAATGACCTCTTTGATGCCGTCGGTGTCTCCGCCCGGCATTCCGAGGACGCCCTTCTGCAGATCGACCACGACCAGGGCGGGCTTGGCGTCAACCGTGGAGAGTGTCACTTCCGGTTCCGTTCTCGTACGCGAGGGGGCGCGCCCCCAGCTCTGAATCCGCGAAGGCGTCGCAGCCCTGCGAGGCTGTTTCGATACGCTGTAACGTAACGGCGTTGCGTTATGCTGTCAAACATGGGACGACCACGAGAGCACGACGAACACACCGCCGCGGCCCTGCTCAAAGCGGCCGAACGTGCCATCCAGGAGTCCGGCCCGGAGGGCATCTCCATCCGCGGGGTGGCGTCGGACGTCGGGACGACCACCCGCGCCGTCTACAGCCTGTTCGGGTCCAAGCAGGGCCTGGTCGTCGCGCTGGCAGCACACGCCTTCGACCTGCTGCGCACCGGCATGGAGCAGCTGCCTGAAACGTCGGCGCCCGACGACGACCTCATCGAGGCCGGGCTCGTGATCCGTCGGCTCGCCATCGAGCACCCTTCTCTGTTCCGGATCGTCTTCCGGAACACAGCCGACCCCTTCATGCGGAGCCAGTCCACCGTCCGCTCTTCATCGGCCCCGGCCCTCGATGTCCTCAAGGCGAAGGTGGCGCGGCTCGTACCCGTGGGGCTGCTGGGCGTCACCGGAGTCGACGCAGCCACGCTGCACTTCCGCGCGTTGTGCGACGGCCTCGCCGGACTGGAACTCGGCGGCACGATCCCCGTCGACACCGGCGAGCGACTGTGGCGCGAGGGTCTGGCCACCCTGGTGCGAGGCTTCACCAAGTCCTGAGTCCCGGACCGGGACCCTGCTCCACCCCGACGAGGACGACGACGGCGGCGGGCCGGACTGACCGTCGCGAGCCGACCACGGGCGCTGAGTCGCTCGGCGGCCGTACTCGTGCGCCTGCGAGGGAGCGCGACTCGACGGCCTGGTGAATCGGCGTCGAACCGGCCCTTTCTGACCTCACCGCGGCGAGGCGACCACAACTCAAGGACACATCCGGAGGTTCGGGACTTGCGGCCCGGCTTGGGTGTTGGGCGGGTTACCGGTCTTCGTGCTCGTCACAGCGCGGCGGTACCGCGGAAGCAGGTGGTCGTCGCTCCGCCGACCCAGACTGTCCCGTCGGGGTCGGCCGTGATGGTGATGTCTCCCGCCCGGCCGAGCCGCGCGCCCTGGGAGACTTTGTAACTCGCGGGCGCCGCGCCTGTGGTGGTCAGCCACTGGCCGACCGAGGCGTTCATGCTGCCGCAGACCGGATCCTCGGCCACGCCGACGCCGGGGGCGAAGGTGCGCAGCTCGAACGCGTGCGCCGAGCCTGGCGGGTATGCGCCGATCGCCCCCACCATGGCCGTAGGGATCCGCGACAGGTCGGGCTCCAGGTCGAGCACTTCCTGAGCGCTGGCGAGCCGGACAACCGCCCAGCCGGGGCCGTTGTCGACCCACTGGTGGCCGAGCACCTGGTCGCGGCCGATGCCGAATGCCGCCACGACCTGATCCAGGTATCCCTGCTCCAGGTCGCCGGTGCGCCGGGTCGGCGGGGCCGCGAACGACAAGATGCCGTCGCCGCGGCGCACTTTGACGAGTCCGGCCTCGCACTCCTGCACGATCCGGTCTCCGAGTCGGGGTGTTCCGCCGTGCTCGAGCCAGGCATGGGCGGAGCCGAGGGTGGGGTGGCCGGCGAATGGAAGCTCGCCACCGGGGGTGAAGATCCGCAGCCGATAGTCCGCCTCCGGGGCCGAGGGCGGCAGCACGAAGGTCGTCTCCGACAGGTTCGTCCAGCGGGCCACGCGCTGCATCGCCTGGTCGTCCAACCCCGCCGCATCGAGTACAACCGCTACTGGGTTCCCGAGGTAGGGGGTCGAGGAGAACACGTCGACCTGTGCAAACGGACGTGAGCGCGGCAGGGTCATCTGGGGCCTTTCATAGCTGCGGCAGCAGTTCCTGGCGCCGCAACGAGGCGGTGGGAACGTGTCCACCCCAGCGGATGCCCCGATGCCCGGACAGGGCCACTCTCAAAAAATTGGACTGATCTGCCGAGGCCAACCGCCCGCAGGCTCAGGCCTGCCTTACCGACTCACCGCGGAGTCGGCGACATACGTCAGGCGACACGGTCCACAGACGCAACACATGTAATCGTTCGTTATAGTGAACGCATAGTTCGTTTTTCTATTTCTTAGTGAGGACGCATGCAGGTCCCCGCCTACTACACGGATACGTACGAGGAGCAGACCCACACCCAGGTGGCTGCCACGGGCGAGCGCGACGGCGCGCCCTGGGTGGCGGTCGAGCACTGTCTCTTCCATCCACAGGGCGGCGGCCAGCCCGCAGACCGCGGGTGGGTTGACGGCCACGAGATCACTCCTGTGCGCGATCACGACTCGGGGCTGGTCGTGGCGGTGGCCTGCGGCGACGACGCGCTGCCGGACTTCTCGGTCGGACAGCCGGTCGAGGTCCGCATCGACCTGCCGCTGCGCACCGCGCATGCCGCGCTGCACACGGCCGGCCACCTGATCGAGGCGGCCGGACGGGCCCAGGGCTGGGTCCTGGCCGCGAACAACCACTTCCCCGGCCAGGCCCGGATCGAGTTCACCGCGCCGCAGCCCGACGCCCGCCTGGACACCCCCCAGGGCCGGGAGGAGGCGACCGAGGCGCTCCGTGCCGAGGTCGCGAAGGCCATCGCGCAGGATTGGCCTGTGACCTGGGAGAACGATGACGAGGGGCGCCGCATCGTGCACGTGGCCCATCTGCACTCGGCTCCGTGCGGAGGGACCCACGTGCGCAGTCTCGGTGATCTCGCCGACGTCGTGCTGCCGACACTGAAGGTAAAGAAGGGCCGGATCCGCGTCTCCTACAGCGCCGCCCACCGGGAGCGGTCATGACGCCGCCGGGGGAGCGCCGGCCCGCCAGCAGCACCGCGATCGCGGTCGGGGTCCAGATCCGCCAGCGCCGGGAACAGCGCGGCATGAGCAGTGCCGAGCTGGCCCGCCGGGCCGGCTTGAGCAAGGCGACGCTCTCGCAGCTGGAGGCCGGGCGGGGCAACCCGACGATCGAGACCCTCGACGCGCTCGCGATCGCCCTGCGTATCCCGCTGACCGACCTGCTCGCCCGCGACATCGACCCGGGACCGGTGTTCGTGCCCGGCACCGACCTGGCCGACGGAGAAGTGGGACGAGAACTGCTGCGCCGTATCAGCAGCGGCAACAGCCTGGAGATCTGGCGGCTGCGCATGCCCCCAGGCACGCATCTGGACGGCGTGCCGCACGCCACCGGCACCATCGAGCACCTGCTCGTCTCCTCCGGCCACCTCACCGCCGGGCCCGCCGACGCGCCCACCGACCTGCACTCCGGTGACCTGCTCGCGTTCGCCGGAGACGCCCCGCACATCTACCGCACCGGCCCCGAGGCGGCCGACGTCACCGTCGTCATCGCCTCCCCCATCATCAGCTGAAAGACACCCCTGACCATGAACGTCACCGCCCCCACCGCTCCGGGCACCCAGCGGATATTCACCAGTGACAACACCGCCGGCGCCTCGCCCGAGATCGTCCGGGCCGTCACCGCCGCGGCCGCCGGCCAGGACCTGCCCTACGGCGCCGACCGCCACACGAGCAGTGTGCGCGCCCGCTTCGCCGAGATCTTCGAATGCGCCGTCGACGTCCTGCCCGTCTCCACCGGGTCCGCGGCCAACGCCCTGAGTCTGGCTGCCCTCACCCCGCCCTGGGGCAGCGTGCTGTGCCACCGCGACAGCCACATCAACACCGACGAGTGCGGCGCCCCGGAGTTCTTCACCAGCGGGGCCAAGCTCGTCTCTCTGCCCGGCGATGACGCCAAGATCGACGTGGAGCAGCTGCACGCCGCCGCCAACCGCAAGGTGGGCGATGTGCACAGCGTGCAGCCCTCGGCCGTCAGCATCACCCAGGCGACCGAGACCGGCGCCCTCTACAACCTCGACGAGATCCGCAGCCTGGGCCTTGTCGCCAAGGACGCGGGCCTGCGCGTCCACATGGACGGGGCCCGCTTCGCCAACGCCGTCGCCGCGCTGGGCCGCACGCCCGCCGAGCTGACCTGGCAGGCCGGCGTTGACGTCCTGTCCTTCGGGGCAACCAAGAACGGTGCCATGACCGCCGACGCCATCGTCGTCTTCGACCGCACCCTCACCCCGGAACTGTCCTTCCGCGCCAAGCGCGCCGGCCAGCTCACCTCGAAGACGCGCTTCCAGTCCGCCCAGCTCGACGCCTACCTCACCGACGGCCTGTGGCTGCACAACGCCGCCCACGCCAACACGATGGCCACCCGCCTGGGCAACGGGCTCAAGGCGCTCCCCGACGCCGATCTGCTGCACGCCGTCGAGGCCAACATCCTCTTCTGCCGCCTTCCCCAGCCGGTCATCGACCGGCTCCTGGCGGAAGGATTCACCTTCTACCACGACCGCTGGGAGCCGGGCGTGTGCCGCTTCGTCACCTCCTTCTCCACCACCGAGCACGACGTCGACACTCTCCTTGAGGCCGTCCGCCGCCTCACCACGTGACACGACGGTCAATTGGTCAGCGACAAACCGTGGCCGCAACACGCCCTCCATGCCGACCGCCGCCCACGTCAGCCACTCGCGCACGGTGTCCGGGGCGGTGGTCGAAGGGCACAGCGCCCACGGCTCGGACTGCCGCCGCGCGGCGAACAGCGACTCCAGCGCGGTCCGGCGCAGCCGGTACGGCCAGAGCGTCGTGTCCGTCCCGGACAACCGGAGCAGATCGAAGACCACGAAGTGGACCGGCCACGCGGCAGCCGCCCGGGCCGCACCGGCACCACGCCACTGCAATCGGTCCTGCAACGTGGTATCCGAGAGGGAGGAAGGCGCCCGTGCCTCGGCTTCGGGATGGTGGGGCGGATTCGACGGTCCGGTCCCTCCCGCGCCGAGCCTTGACCCGTCCCCCGGTCCAGGACGTCAGGGGGTGAGCTGCCGGTGTCCTGTGACGGAGAGCAGTTCGAGCTTGTTGTGGCTCTCTGTACCGGGGCGAGTGGTCAGCACCACCAGGGTCTGGGCGCGGTTCTCGGTGAACAGGAGCTGGGCGTCGACATCGATGCGGCCGAGTTCGGGATGGAGGATGGTCTTGCAGTCCTCGTAGCGCCGGGCGACCTCCTGACGTTCCCACATGCGGACGAACTCGGGGCTGTGTTCCTGGAGTTCGGCGAGGATCCGGGCGGCTCGAGGGGTATCGCTGCCGGCTGTCAGCGCGGCCCGCAGGCGTGCTGCCTGGGCGCGGCCGTGGCGTTCACGGGCCTCCTCGGGAACCATCAGACGTTCGGCCGGGTCCATGAACCAGCGGTAATAGCCGCTGCTGGCCAGACCGGTGTGGCGGGTCTGGTCGCCGAGCAGTGCGACGGCCAACGGATTCATCGCGAGGGTGTCGACCAGGTCGGTCTGCACCAGGGCCGGGGAGTCGTCCAGGCGGTCCAGAACCCGCATCAGCGTCGGGCTGACGTGTTCGGAGCGGTGGAAGCGGGCCGGGGCGTTGTGGCCGATGAGGACGAAGAGGTGGTCGCGTTCGTCCAAGGTCAGCCGCAGTGCCCGGGCGAGAGCGGTGGTGATCTGGACGGAGGGCTGCGGAGCACGCTGCTGTTCCAGCCGGGCGTAGTAGTCGGTGGACATGCCGGCGAGCTGCGCGACCTCCTCGCGGCGCAGCCCCTGCGTACGCCTGCGCGCCCCCTCGACCAGCCCGACGTCGCGGGGGCGCAGCGTCTCACGCCGGTGGCGCAGGAATTCCGCCAGTTCCCTCTTGTCCATGCCCCCATCCTCGCCGCATCCCGCCCGGCTATCCAGAGACCGCCGATCCATGGCTGAGCAGCCCTCTTCCGCCCGCGCGAAGCCGCTCATCCGGCATACGTCGAGGGCGCCCGCAGTGAGACGCCCCGATGGTCACCTGACCTGCATGACCTGCATGACCTGCATGACCTGCATGACCTGCATGGCCTGCTGGGAAATTCGCCGACTGCCGGAGATGCGCCGCAGGCCGTCGGCCTCTGTGGCCCGATAAGACCCGCCCGCGTGCTGTTGGTTCCGCCTCAGTCATGACAGGGCGGTCAGGGTCAGCTGCCACTGATCATGGCGAGGACGTCGTCGTAGGAGCCGCTGGCCACGGCGTCGCGGATGAACCTGGCGCGCTCGACGACAAGCTCCTTCGCATCGGGCTTCTCACGCAGCAGGTCGAGGGTCTCGGTGAGGAAGTCGTCCAACGGCATGGCTCGGTCGTCGTCCTGCTGGCCCAGCAGGGTCGTGCGCACACCCGGCGGGACCGCCTCGATCACCTGGACACCGGCGCCGGCACCGGCGAGCTGGATGCGCAGGCTCTCGGAGAAGGAGTGCAGCGCGGCCTTGGTCGCGCTGTAGGTCGGGGTGCTCGGGTACGGCACGAACGCCAGCGACGAGGTGACGTTCATGACGACCGCGTCGTCCTTGCCCATCAGCAGCGGCAGGAAGGCGTACGTCATCCGGATCGTGCCGAGCAGGTTGACCGTGACGTGATCCTCGGCGACCGGGAGTCCGGCCGGGTCGAGGAGGTTCTCGCGCAGCATGATGCCGGCGTTGTTGACCAGGACGTTCAGTCCCGGGTGGCTCGCTGCCACGGTCTCACGGGCCCGGGCGATCGAGCCGGGGTCCGCGATATCGAGGACGAGCGCGTCGATGCCCGGGTGCTCGGCCGTGATCTCGTCGAGGAGTTCCTTGCGCCGGCCGGCGACGATCACCTTGTTGCCGGATTCGTGCAGGCGCAGGGCCAGGCCGAGGCCGATGCCCGAGGTTCCGCCGGTGATCAGGATCGTGTTGCCGGTCATCTTCATGGGGGTCTCGCTCCTTCGATGCGGCGGGGCCGTTGAGCGCCCGCAGCCTCGACCGTAGGGGCGCCCGCGCAGGGGCGGGAGAGGAAGACCTATCCATGGATCGGCAGTCCCCGGCTGGGGCATGGAAGACGCCACAGCCGGTCAGCGCCTCCAGACCGGGCGCCGCGAGCCGACGGTTCCGTTCCCACCCAGTGGCTGGTCAGGGCTCCGGCGGATCAAAATCCAGGTGCGTGTGAGCCGATTCGCACTCGTATACTCGTGCGACCTCATGGAGGGGAGGCGGAGACAGTGAAGCTTGCTGAGGCACTGGCAGAACGTGCGGAGGCGACGCGTCGTGTGGAACAACTGCGGGCGCGTGTCGTCAGTAGTGCGCGGTACCAGGAGGGGGAGACACCCGCCGAGGATGCCGCTCAGCTGCTGGCTGAGGCCGGTGAGGCGCTGGACGCTCTGGAAACGTTGATCCAGCGGATCAATCGCACCAATGCCACCGTGGAGATGGGTCAGGACGGCACGCTCACCGATGCCCTCGCACGCCGGGATGTCCTGCGGTTGCGTCACTCCGTGATCACCGCGGCGGCGGACGCCGCGGCGGGTAAGGGCGAGCGGGGATACGGCCGGCAGCTTCGGTCCGAGCTGATGATGCTTTCCGCGCTTCCGGTCGCCGAACTACGCGGTCAGGCGGACGCGCTCGCCCGGGAGATCCGCGAGGTCGATGTGCGGATCCAGCGTACGAACTGGGAGGTTGACCTGCTGGACTGAGTAGTCCGGCAAGTTGGGACGATGTGGAGCAGGTAGTGGCTTCGGAGGCGTGCACACACCGAGGGCTGGCGGTTTTCCAGCCCACTCCTGGCGCGTGAAGAGCAACGCGGGGGTTCGACTCCCCTTATAACAGTGCAGCTCAGCACCGCGTACAGGTAACAGTGCACATCGCACAGCACATCACCACGTGCAGATCCGGGGCGGCGAGGGCGGGTTCGGGGCTTTCCACATCGCAGCACCATGGGGAACGGCGATCGCCGGGGGTGGTTTTCTGCTCGTCCAGGCCGCGTACGTCGGCACGTCGGTGAGCGCGCCGCTGAGGCCGTTTCACATGTTCATCGGGAGGGTCTGTGCGTTCGGCGCTGATATGGCTCGTACGGTTGTGCTCGCTGGCGGCGTGGGTCGCGGCCGGCGTGGCCTGCATGTGGCTGCTGGGGGCCACCGCCATGGCCCGGCCTTGGAACGAACCCTTCGTGTGGGGTGCCGTCGCCGTCGGGTGTGCGGTGGTGCGGGTTGCGGCGCTGTGGGTGCTGCGCGGCGAGCCCAAGGACGACGGGTTCACGGACGAGTTCTGGGTCAGGCTTCGCACCGGTGCCCTCTGGGTCCTCGTCGCGTTCTCCTCCGCCGTGTCAGCCGCCGCCCTCCTCACCTCGTCCAACGCGGGCGACAAGCTCGACGCCCTGCGGGACGCGGGCGCTGAGGTGAGCACCGCGGCGGTCGTGGAACGGCAGTCGACACGACAGGAGTTGAGCGAGGACGTCGTGAAGGGATACGTGTCCCGGCTCGTGGTCTCCGTGCCCGGCGGTGCCGAACGGCTCACCGTGCGCGGTGCTTTCACGCGCGACAAGCCCGGCAAAGGAACCGAGGTCGACGTCCTGTGGGCCCGGTCCGACCCCGGCCTCGGCGGTTACGTCAATGAGAGCAAGGACCTGCCCACGCTCGCCGAGAACCGCTGGAAGGCCTTCCAGGACGACGAGTTGGGCACGGGCTCGTTGATCGCCTTCATCGTCGTCGCGCTCATCGGCGCGATCCTGGCCCCGGTGTTCGCCCTCGTGCCCGGCGCCGGCGACCTTCAGGAGGTGGCCTGGTCGGCGCCGTTCCAGACCGTGCGCACGGCGCTGACCGTGCTGGTGTTCTGGGGCTGGAGTCCCCTGATGCTGGGGAGCCAGCTGAGCCTTCCGCAGATGCTCGTCGTCGTCGGCAGCTTCTGCCTCATCCTGCTGGGGTACGTCGCCACTTCGCTCCGCGGCTTCGGCTGAGACCCGCCCGGGTGGCACCGGCTCTGGTCGCAAGGGATGCCGCTTTGGTCCTAGATCCAGGACCTGATCGGGAACGCCAGCCGCACCGGAGCGCGGGGCGGCGTCCGGCGCAGCTGGGAGATGGAGACCGGCTGGGCCTGCGCCCAACTCGGCCCCTTTTGAGGCCGCCTGGTGGGGCTGCGAGCGGGAGAGTTCGCCGGGTGGGCAAGGGATGTCAGGTCGTGGCGCTCGCTGAAAATTCCATGTCGTCGCGGAGGCTGCCGGGCTGGGGCGTGCCACCCCGGGTGAGCAGCAGTGCGAGCACGGCGATCAGGGAGCAGCCGGCCATACCGACGAAGAGCGGCACGGCGGTGTCCTCGCCGCCCAGGCCGACGAGTGGTGAGGCAACGCCGCCCAGGACGCTCTGCAGGGTGCCGAGTAGGGCCGAGCCGGTGCCGGCCGCGTGGGGCACCCGCTCGATGGCGAGTGCCGTGGTGGTGCCGAAGACTTGCCCGATGCCGAGGAAAGCGATCCCGATGAGCCCGAGGGCGAGGACACGGTCGAGCTGACCGGCGAGGGTGACCAGCAGCGCCGCCGTGGTGGCGGCCAGCATCGTGACCAGCCCCGATACGCAGCAGCAGTCGCGGGTGGTAGCGGCCGACGAGCTTGGTGTTGACGGTGCTGGAGAGGGTTGTGGTCAGGGCGCCGAGCGAGAAGGCGACGGATGCCTGGCTCACGGTGAAGCCGAGGACGTTTTGGAGCAGGAACGCCGAGCCGGCGATGTAGCAGAGCAGCGCGCCGCAGGCGAAGGTGAGGGTGTAGCCCACGTAGGCACGGTCGGCAAGCACGGACCGGGCGGCCTGTTCACTGCTCGGTCGTTCCAAGAGTCTGGTCAGCGGTCGCGAAGCGGTGCTCCGCCGGCTTCAGCACGTCGTAGAGGTAGCCGAAGTACGCCGTCTCCGCGGTTCCGGTGAGCACCGCCAGGAGGAAGGCGAGACACCCCATGTCGTGGTGCTCCCACAGGGGGCCGCGCCCCTCGTTGTAGAGCACGGTCCATTCGTCGGGGGACTGTCCGGGCCGCACCAGCCAGTACAGGAACGCTCCCGTGCCCTCCTCGAATGCCCACGGCAGGACCCTCGCCCCTGCCTCCTGCAGGTCAGCGGGCTTGTCCTCGAACTCCCACAGATCGGCCAGGATCTCGTCCCGTTCCCTCGTCTGTGCGTGCAGGTCGCAGTCGTCGTAGGCGGAGTCGGGGACGAGCAGCCAGATCGTCTCGTCGAAGATGCCGTCGCCGTACGTCTCGACGAGCTGCTTGTAGTCGGCGGGCAGCGCCGTACCGAGGGCGCGCTCGGCTTGCGCCCAGTCCACCGGGGGTGGCGGATCTGCGGGCGGCGGACAGAGGCGAACAAACGCATCGAAGGCGATCACGAAAGGACGCTACCGGCACACCGGACGGACCCCGCAGGGGGGCGGCAGGCCAGGCGAAGATCCGTGACGGAACCCGGCTGGTGCCCGGCACCCCGCCATCGTCGAGCTTCGAGCCACTCGAAGGCCAAGCCGGGGCCGGAGGCGGTGTGATCCAGCCGCCCTACGTGGGTCCTGGGGACCTCACAGAGCCAGTGTGGTCTCGCCCCGCTACGGCATGGCTGCCGCAACTGGGATCAACGAGACAGGGCGAGTAGTTCGTCGATCACGGGCTCTGGTCCGTCATAGGTGAGCTGTGCGATGGCTGCCATTGGTGCGATCACTCGGCTCCAGGCGTACAACCGGTCCCCATCGAGCCCGCACGCGGTTGCCACGCGATGGCAACGCGCCTCGACACCCTCTTGTCCGGCGCCGGCCACCACGTAGTCGACGGCGTCGAAGCATGGGTCGCCTATGCATGCCTTGGGGTCGATCGCGATCAGACCGCGCGACGGGCCGCCGTCCAAGACGTTGCCGAGGTGCAGATCGCCGTGCAGCAACACGACCTTGGTCTGACTGTCCAGCAACGTCTCACAGCGTCGTATCGCCCGCTGCCACGCGGCCTGGTCAATCCTTGCGCCGATGGCCGGTTCGGACAGCCGTCGGCCGATCCGGACGAAGGCCTCGTCGAACCGACCGCCCAGATCCAGTGGCCAGTGCTCGGGTGGTGGGGCAACGGCGTGCAGTGCGGCAAGTAACTCTCCCCACTGCTGCGGCAATGACGTCTGCGGCATGTCCTCGGCCTCGGTGCCGGGCAGAACCTCCTCCAACACCATCGCCCCGGCCTCCGCGTCGGCAGACAATACGGCCGGCACCCGACCCGACGGCGCGAACACCCGCAGCATCTCCACCTGTTTGGTCAACAGCGCCCGATCCGGACTGAGTTTGAGCACCGCTGGAGTTCCGTCAGGCCATTGACAGCGCAAGACGACAGAGGAGGCTCCACTATCGAACAGCTCACCGAGCACGAAACCCCACCGCGCAGCCAGCCGCGCAGCGAGGTCCGGAACCTCAGCGAGCCAACCCTCGGTCCCGAGACCATATCGACCTACCAACCGAGCGCGTACCTCTTCCATATTCACCCCGGCAGCTTGCACTCCAAACCGCCGCCATGCACCCGCATATCGACAGAAGCGACATCTGGAGACGGGCACGCAGCTTCAGGCGGAACTGGGCCTGCGCCGCCTCGAACTTGGGCCCTCAACTGTTCCACCTGTCGGCTGGACAGCACCATCGATATGGCACTCTCCGCCTCCTCGAAGGCACGCCGCCCGCGTGCCACTGGACGGCTGCCTAGCACCCAATCAGTCCGACCAAGCGGGAGGCGGCTGCGCCGAGGAGGAACTGGCCGCCGCCGAGGAGGGCAGATGTGGCTCCGGGCGCGGCTCGGCCGCGGCCTTGAGTGATGGTGATGACGGCAGGGAAGAAGAGGCCGAGGGCGCTGAGGGTGATCAGTAGGCAGAGCTTGAACTTGAAGCAGTGCCGCTGCTCCGGCCGGGCGGTCAGCATGGCAGCAGCGGGCGCACCGCCGACGGTTCGGCCCCCTCGCGGCGCGGCCCAGACTGGGTTAGCCCATGAGCACGTCGACGACCTGCCAGAGGGTGAGCCACAGCCCCACGGCGAGGAGACCCGCCAGCATGGGGGTCACAACGGCGCCGACCACCACGTACACGAGCACCGGTTGAGGGGCGTACAGCTTGCCGGGGTGGCGTGGGTCGTAGCGCACCTCGATCCTGTGCTGGTCGCGACTGACGGTCTTCCCGCTGCCGACGTAGGTGCGTGCCCGGCTCTCCGCATCGGTGAACCGCCAGATCTCCTTGCCCGCGCTGTTCCGTCCTGCGGAGGTCGCGGCGACCGTGATGCCGTTATTCTCACGCTCCAGGCCCGTAGCACGTACACCTCAAGGTCCATTGATCGTCGGTCCGTTGACGCCTGAGCACCTCTCCGTCGGGGCGCATCAGTTCTGCCGCAGGCCCACGGCATTGACCGGCTCGAAGGAGCTGTCTGGCGCAATTCCCCGCCACCGACGCGGCCTGCGGATGCCGGCACAGGATTCCGCTTACACACGACCTTCTGCCAGCGGTAACGGCTGGCCTTGGATCGTGCCTGGTGGGCGGCGTCGCCGGTCGGACCAGCCGAGCCGTTGGGTGGGGCGTGCCCGTTGAGCCCTGATTCGATCAGCTACTCCGGCTCAGGAGGCCGGGCCCCGATGCCGCGCTGCCGCGCACAGCTACTTGGTCCCCCCTCCCTCCTTTCACTCGTGCCTCCGCCCGCTGGCGCAGGCGCCGTCGTGCGAAGCCTTCTACTGCTCTGGCGCGCGCGATCACGACGTGGGGAACCGGATTTCTGCGAGCGGCGAAGTACCGGTGAGAGCCAGAGATTTCAGAGCGGCGAATCGATGAAAGGAGCCCCGATGACCGTCGAACCAGACGTCAGGGTCGGGCAGGACAGTGACGCCTCGGTGATCGAACGGTCGTGGGACGAGCCCGAGGCCTTCGCCGTGCTTTTCGACCGCCATGCCGACTCGGTGCACAGATACGCGGCGCGCCGGCTGGGTGCGGAGGCGGCCGAGGACGTGATGGCAGAGGCCTTCACCACCGCATTCCAGTTGCGTTTCCGGTACGACACGGCGCTGGGCAGCGCCCGCCCGTGGCTGTTCGGAATCACGACCAACCTCATAGGCCGCCACAAACGCGCCGAGGCCCGGCGTCTGAAGGCGCTCGCACGGCTGCCTTCGCCCGCCCCCGGCGACCAAGCTGAAGAGATGGTCGCGGACCGGGTGGCGGCGCGGGTCAGTGCGCAGGCTGTAGGCCGCGAACTCGCCGGCGCCCTGGCCCGGTTGCCCGCCCGCCACCGGGACGTGCTGCTGCTGGTCGCCTGGGCCGACCTCGGCTACGAGGAGGTCGCACGCGCCCTTGGGGTGCCGGTGGGGACGGTCCGGTCCCGGTTGCACAGGGCTCGCAGAAAAGTTCGTGAGGCATTGGGCGGATCCGATCCGACTACTCTCCGAGAGGAATCTGACGATGAATGAACTCAAGCTCCTGAGGGAGTGGGACGCGGACGCGCCTCCTCTCACGGACACCGTCCGCGCCCGTGGCCGCTTCCGCCTGTATCAGGCGATGCGGGCTCCCGCCGCCCCCACGGCCGTTCACCGCCGTCCGCTGTTGCGGATCGCGGTGGCCGCCGTCGCCGCGGCGGCGGTCACGACGACTGTGGTGGTCGCCGAGAACACGGAGACCTCGCCTCCCACCCAGGCGGTGGGCGCGGTCACCGTGCTGCGAGGGGCGGCCGCCGAGGAACGCAGACTCGAAAAGCCGATCGCGCCGCGCGACGACCAGTTCATCTACACCAAGGAGATCATCAAGGAAACCCCGGTCGGAGGCGGCCGGAGCAAGACGTACGTCGACGAGAGCTGGAGCTCGGTCGACGGCTCCAAGAAGTCCTACGTCAGCGAGCTGGGTCACACCCAGTGGGTCCCGCCGGACAAGCCGGGTCAGCGCAGCTGGCCGCCGCGCAGGTGGTCGCAGCTGAAGCAGCTGCCCACCGACCCGGGCAAGCTCCCGATCGCACTGCGCGACATCGGCAGGACGCCGGACTACGACCGGCCGGTGAAGGCCGACGAGTGGCCGATGGTCCAGCTCTTCCTGTCCGGCCTGCTGCGCACCCCCGTCCTGCCGAAGGGCTTGCGCCCCGCGACGTTCGAGGCACTCGCAACCGTCCCTGGCGTCAAGGTGCTGCCGGGCCGGACGGACGCAGACGGCCGCGCGGGCATCGGCATCCAGTACGTGGGGAAGCCCGGCACGCCCTGGGCAGATGGCGGACCGGTTCTGGTCTTCGACGCGAAGACGTACCAGTACCTCGGCATGCGTGACCAGCGCAACGCAGGAGCAGAGACGTACGAGCAGTGGTCATATGTGGTCGCTGACGCCGTGGTGGACCGAGTGATGCAACGCCCCTGAGCGGTCCCCCAACGCTCTGTCGCACCGCTCGGCGCCCGGATCACCAGGGCGTCGAGCGGCTGCGGCGCGCCCGCCCCGTCGAGGCAAGGTCGAGACCGCAGCGGCCAACCATCTCTGTTGTCCTGCTCTCGCACGGCCGCCACGCGCCACCGTCTCCGTATCACGAGAGCTTGGCGTTCGCGGCCGCCGCTTCACCGGTGATACGCCGCAGGGCAACCCAGCGCGCTGGGCAGGAGAATGTTCGCCTCTTCGTCCCAGCTGGCCAGTACCTTGCCGTCCTGCTGGATCTCCGGCACCAAGGTCGCGATGGTCACCCCATCGAGGAACCCGCCTAGTACGATCCGGCGCCCCGCCGCGTCGGGCGCCGTGCTGGGCGGCGCCATGCCGTCGACTCCCATGTCGTACTCGGGATCACCGGCATCACCAGCGGGCGGTGACGTCGCGGCCGGTCCGCGACTGCAGCCGGACACCGTCCTCGGTCCGCCACCGCACGGTTCGGTGGCCGTCGACCTTGAATTCATAGGCCCACGACGGACCACTTCATCCCATCAGCCTGCGCCTTTGAGCATTCTCGGTAACGGGCGTGCCCGACTGGCTCCGGACCACCCGTGAGGTGCCGTACCGCACTGCCCGCCACTCCGTGGGCTTGATCCATCCCGGGGTCCGCATGTGGTCGAACTCGACCTTACCGAGCCTCGGAGTGTCCGGATCGATGCTGACCTGGACTAATGCGTCACGTAGGCGTCCGCAACAGGAGGGCTTCCGTGCCGAGTTGGCTGTGAAAAGTAGTTCGTGACGTAGCAAGGGCTGTGGGAGGCTGGTGGCGCATGGGTGACACTTCATGGGTGGGGACGGATTTCCGGACGACGAGCGGCCGGGTGCGCGGCAGGCGATCGCCCGACGGCGTGGTAGCTGTCCTCGGTATCCCGTACGCTGCTGCGCCCTTCGGCCCCAACCGCTTTCGCGAGCCGCAGCCTGTCGTCGACTCGAGCGCATCGCGAGACTGCAGGGGATTCGGACCCATCGCGCCGCAGTCGGCGGAACTGCCTGGCTCACCGGTGTGGCGCCCCGAGGACGAGGACATTCTCACCGTCAACGTATGGGTACAGCCGCCACCAGAAGGCGGCCCGCTGCCGGTGCTGTTCTGGATCCACGGTGGCGCCTACACCTTCGGCTCCTCCGCCCAGCCCGACTTTGACGGCAGCGCGCTCGCCCGTGCCGGAGTGGTCGTGGTCAGTTGCAACTACCGGGTCGGCTTCGAGGGCTTCGGCCATGTGCCGGGCTTCCCCGACAACCGAGGGCTGCTCGACCAGGCGGCCGCTCTGCGTTGGGTTCGAGAGAATATCGCAGTGTTCGGTGGCGACCCCGGAAGAGTCACGGTTGCCGGGCACTCCGCCGGAGCAGGATCGATCGCCTGCCTGATGGCCATGGAGCAGGCACGCGGGTTGTTCCAAAGGGCCATCGCCCACAGCGTGCCCAATGCCTTCTTCACCGTCGAAGTCGCCGCCGCGATCACATTGAGGATCGCGGCAGAGGCCGGGGTCGCCCCGACGGGCGAGGGACTGCTCTCCGCCTCGCCGCAGCAACTGGTGGCAGCCTCCGACAAGGTGGCCGGACAGTGCGAGGACGACCCCGTAGTAGCGATACAGGCATTCGACCCGGTGGTCTTCCAGCCTGTCGTCGACGGCGACGTGCTGCCCATGGATCCGCTCTCCGCGCTGGCTTCCGGCATCTCCGGCGACGTAGACCTCCTGGTGTGCCACACCCTGGAGGAGTACTGGTTCCTGCACGAGATCGGAGGAGTGCGAGAGGTCACCTCGGAGCCGGAACTCATCGATTTCGCCAAGGCCCTCCGTATCCCCGCCCACGTGGTCGCCGGCTACCGTGCGCTGATGGCCGACGCCCCGGTACTTGACCGATACCTTGCACTCTTTGGCGACGCACAGTTCGGCGAGTACAGCAGCCGGCTTGCCGAACACCACATGAGGGCCGGCGGCCGGGCATATCTGTCTCGCTTCGCCCGCAGACGCATAACTCCAAACGGCGAGGCTCGGCCCTGGCATACCGCCGACATTCCGTTCGCCTTCGGCAACCTGGACGTGGATGGCGCCGCCTTCCTCATCGGCGGCGCCCCCGACGAACAGGACCGAGCCCTGTCCCGCCGCATGCTTCGCGCATGGGCCGACTTCGCCGCCTGCGGTGACCCGGGCTGGCCTCCGGTCACCGCCGACGCCACCACGGTGAAGGTCTGGGCCGTTCCGGGAGATCACTTGGCCGATGACGACTCTTCCCACGTGCGGGCGCTGTGGCGGGGAGTCCCGTTCGACCTCCTGCGACGATGAAGACTTGACGCAGCACTGTGGAGTTCAGCCGCCCCTGCCACATGGCGTGACCGCTGCTGCAACGTTAGACCGGGCCTGTCTCCCGCTCACACTGCGACAGGGGGTGGGACACGCCGTCGGCGTCATGACTGGTCCTGCTGGAGGAGTCGGGCGTCGAGGCCGGCGATGTGCTTGTCGGCGAAGCGGACGTTGGATCGGGCGCCTTCGAGTCGTTCCCGCAGGGCTCGGTGTTCTTGGGACAGTTGCTGGACGCGGCGCTTGCGGGTGGTGAGGAAGCGCTGTCCGGCGTGCGCGCATCTCTTCGTGCGTCCGCAGGTCAGGACGTGCGGGGTCGGCTGAGCCGGACCATCGCCCTGTACAGGGCGGTGGGCGCAGGTGCGTCGGGCAGTGGGGGGAGCGGGGCGTCGGGGGCGGCGTAGGAGCGGAGCATGTGGCCGACGAGGCGCTGCCAGGTGTCGGGGGCGGCGTCACCGGCGGCGTTGATCACGCCCGCGTTGGCCATGAGCAGGACGACGAGGTCCTGGCTGGTGAAGTCCTCGCGCAGGTGACCAGTGGCCTTCGCACGGTCGATGAGGTCGAGGAAGCCGTTGTACGCCTCGGTGCGGCGGGCTTCCAGGGCCTTGGCGGCGGGGAAGGTCATGGTCAGCACGTCGGCGAAACCACGGTCGGCTGCCTGCATGGCGCACACGGCGTGGATGTAGCCGGCGAACCTGTCCGACCTGCGCACCGACCGCGCCACCGACCACCCCCACGACCCCGCCCGGCGCACCCGCGGGATCGTCTCCTACGCCATCGCCGCCGACCAGGCGGGCCGGATGTCTTCGGCCTCGGCGAACACCACAGCCCCACTTCTCCGCGGCCAACCCCGCCATCCCGCTCGCAGCCGTCGCGCAGGCCACCTCCCGCATCCGCCCCACCAGCGCCGTATCCGTTTTGTCCACCCTCGACCCAGTCCGCCTGCACCAGGACTTCGCCTCCCTGGACCACCTCAGCAACGGACGCGCCGAGATCATCGGCGGACGCAGCGCCTTCCTCGAAGCCTTCACCCTCTTCGGCATCGACCCCGTCCACTACGACGACGTCTTCGCCGAGAACCTCGATCTCCTGCTCGCCATCCGCGACAACAGCGAACACGTCACCAGAAGCTGCCGCTGTGGCTCGGCGTGGGCGGCACCCACCAGCATCAAACGTGCCGCGGCCTCGGCCTGCCCATGGCCCTCGGCATCATCGGCGGCGACATCCGCCGCGCCGGCCCCCTCGCCGAGCACTACCGGAAGGTCATCGACAAGATCCTCGCCGAACGCGAGCTGCTCGGCATCGATCGCTTCATCGGACAGGTCGACTTCGGCGGAATGCCCGCCGTCATGGTGGGCCGGTCCACCGAACTGCTGGCCACCGAGGTTGTCCCCGTATCCGCACAGAACTCGCTCTCGCCGCGCCCCCAGCCGCATGACCAGCCCGGCGCTTTGATCCGTGCCCCGCCGCCGCGCCCGCACCTCTGTCCGGCCGATGCCATCCAACACCCCCGACTGCTCAAGGAGCACAACGCCATGACCACCCATGCCGACCCGTCCTACGTCGACCCGACGATGATCAACCCGCGCGCGGTACGTCTCGTGGAGGCGTTCAAACAAGCCCTCATGCGCCTACGCGACGAGGAAGGGCTGACCTTCGACGACCTCAAGGCCGCTGCCGACCTGCTCCAGCGCATTCAGACGGCCACCGGCGCATCCCTCGCGCTGGTCGCCATGCCGCTGTACAGCGAGCTCTTCCAAGGCGGACAGGACGGTTACACCCCCAGCGACGACGTCGAAAGCCCCACCTACTTCCCCGGCTCCCAGCGCATGGACAACCCCGGCATCCTGCCGATGCGCGAGGACGAACCCGGCACCCCGCTGATCGCCTCCGGCCGCATCCTGGACGGCCACGGCGAACCGCTCGCCGGCGCCAAGCTGGAGATCTACCACGCGGCCGACAACGGCAACTACTCCGGCCTGCACGACGATGGCGTCCCCAAGGGCAACCTGCGCGGCCACCTGTTCACCGACGCTGACGGCCGCTACGCCTTCACCACCATCACCCCCGTCGCCTACGTCGACCCCGTCACCGCTGCGGTCGAGGGAGTTGCCGAGGCTGCCGCGGCCATCGGGCGCAGCAGCTACCGTCCGGCGCACATCCACTACGAGGTCCACCACCCGGACCTGATCCGACCCTGGCGGGGCGAGGTCTACTTCACCGGGGACCCCGTGATCCCCGTCGACTTCGTCGGACCGAACATCGCCCAGCCCGTCCTGCAGGCCGACTCCGTCCTGCACGACGACCCCGCCGACATAGCCGCGCACGGCTTCGACGGCCCCTACCGGACCGCGGAGTTCGACTTCATCCTCAAGACCCGCACCAGCCCCGAGACCACCACCGTGAAGAAGAGGCCGGCATGACTCCCGAGGACGCCGCGGCCTGGGCGCTGGCCCGGCTCAACACTGCCTTCTTCCACCACTACGATCGCCGCGAGTACGACGCGGTACTCGATCTGTTCGCCCCCGACGCCCGGTACGAGGTGCACGGCCGCACGCTGCGCGGTCACGCCGAGATCCTGGACGTCCTCAACGCCCGCTCCGGCCCCGAGCAGACCATCCGCCACCTGGTGGCCGGCCAGCACTTTCACACCATCACCGACACCACCGCACAGGGGGCCATCACCCTGATCGCCTACAGCGGACCGACCCCCGCCGGTGAAGGCCCCGCCCGCTATCCGGCCGCGACCGCCGGACACATCGTGGAACTGACCGACCACTACCGGGCTGAGCGCGGGCGCTGGAAGATCGCAAAGCGTTCCGCTGACATGATCCTCGCCCCGGCCACCGACTGACCGCTCGTCACTGTGTCGTGGGGGGGGGGCGCCGATCGCGGTGCCCCCCCCCCCCCCGCAGGCACACCCCCCCCAGCCCAGCGGGGGGATGCGTACATTGCGCCCGGCCCGGAACCAGGGCGGCCCCCC